>NZ_QUHH01000020.1:0-117806 GCF_003479515.1 Parabacteroides sp. AF14-59
AGCACACCGAAGTTGGCCTTCTGACGCAATAAGCGTTTGATGGCCCAATCGAAACGGATATACCGGTCCTGCAATTCTTTTCTTTCATTCTCTGCCATGGCTTTCGGATCTGAATTTTTCATAATTAAGTGTTTTATGTGTTACGTAATTCACAAAGATATACATCTTTCATAGATGAATAGACACATTCGGCCCTTTTTTATATCATAACACCTCATCCCACTCATTAAAAAACGCATCCCGTTAGCGGATATCCTACTTCCATTCGAATCTTCCTCTTACTTTTTTATCCGGAAACTATAGTCTATTTTCATGAAAGTAGTTGCTTTTTGTTGCCGGGATGCCCGTCTTAGCCCTTTTCACACCCCCATCCCAACGATGCTCACACCCGGGTGTCGAGGATATTGAGACCCGGGTGTCAAACAACATTAATTATTATATCTCTGACTTTTAACAATATAGTCATTCAAGAAAAGACACTGTCTATTCAACTTTCAAAATAGGCAATGATAGTCCTATGATAGTTGAATGATAGTTAAAAACGGGAACTATCATAAAATAACAAACTGATTATATATCACTTACACAGAATAATGATAGTATGATAGATGATATTACATTTTTCTATTTATTTCTTCTCGTTCAATAACTTCTCTAATAAGGCTACTTTCTCTTTTTCATTAGCCATCATACGTTCGTATAAGGAAGCGTTCTCTTTGGTAAGTTCGAGAATTTGTTCTACAGGATGAATCACTTTATTGTCATTCACTTCCCCATTATAGCCTACCCCAGTATTATTACTTCCACTTTCAAATTTATTATTCTCAATAACAATAGAAATCGGTGTTTCTTCCATATTCTCAATAACTTCCGGCGTAACTTTCAGGATAGCCGCAATTTTATCCATATATTCTTTTTTTATTACAGGCTGCTGTTCCAGTCGGGAAATACACTGTTGGTTGACGCCCAATTCATTGGCCAACGTCTCCTGTTTCATACCCTCATACTGACGTATCCTTCTGACATTAGTACCCTGATGAACATTCCTATCCTTTACATTTTCCGTATTCATATTATTATCTTATTTTAAGAGTGAAACAAATATATGAACAAATCTCCATATTTCGATGAAGATACAAGGATATAACAGAACGTCCCGCCTTTTTTCTCATTGCATTAAAGAGTAAAACACTCACACTCCGATAGTATTTTACAAATAAAGCCGCTATAGCCATTCAATATAAGGAACAGGAAAGGGAAATCGTTCTTAGCGCAGAATATAAACAAGACATGCCTGTTTTAATTCCATTTTGTGCAAATGTTTTCGCACACACATTGTAGGATATTAAATATAATCTACTACTTTTGCACTGGAATATAAAAGTTTATGCCATGGATAAAAAAGTAATCACCTTTGGAGAGATAATGCTTAGACTGGCCACACCAGATTATCTCCGTTTCAATCAGACAAATCAACTGAATGCTACCTTCGGAGGTGGCGAAGCAAACGTTGCCGTATCGTTGGCAAATTATGGAATCGACACTGAGTTCGTTACCCGTTTGCCGAAAAATGATATTGCACGTGCCTGCGTAATGGATTTACGTAAATACGGTGTCGGAACCTCTCACATCGTTTACGGAGGCGACCGTCTGGGTATCTATTTCCTGGAAACAGGAGCCGTAGCCCGCGCCAGTAAGGTTGTTTACGACCGTGCTCATTCTTCTATCGCTGAAATAGAACCGGGAATGATCAACTGGGAAGAAGTACTGAAAGATGCTTCCTGGTTCCACTGGACCGGTATCACTCCGGCTATCTCACAAGGTGCTGCCGATGCTTGTCTGGAAGCGATTCAGGCTGCCAATAAACTGGGCGTACCTGTATCCTGCGACCTGAACTACCGCAAAAATCTCTGGAAATACGGAAAGAAGGCTTCTGAAGTAATGCCCGAACTGGTTGCCGGTTGCGATGTGATCCTGGGCAACGAGGAAGATGCGGAAAAGGTATTCGGTATCAAGCCGGAAGGTTTCGATGTGGCACAGACTGAAGGCCAGGTGAATGCAGCCGAATTTGAATCGGTATGTACACAGCTGATGGCTAAATTCCCACGCGCAAAGAAAGTGATCATCACCTTGCGCGGTTCTATCAATGCCAACCACAATACATGGGGAGGCGTTTTATATGCGGATGGTAAACTGTATCAGTCTCGCCGTTACGATATTACCCACATCGTCGACCGTGTCGGTGGCGGTGACTCTTTCATGGGCGGCCTGATCTACGGTCTGCTTACTTATACGACTGACGACCAGAAAGCACTCGACTTTGCTGTTGCCGCTTCCTGCCTGAAACATACCATCTACGGCGACTTCAACCAGGTTACTGTCGACGAAGTGGAAAAACTGATGGAAGGCGACGGCTCAGGACGCGTTTCAAGATAGTTGACAGTTGAAAATTGACAGTTGACAGTAATATAATTAAGAATATACATAATTATGGCCAGATTTAATAAATTACAGGTATTGAATGCGATGATCAGCACCGGCATGGTACCTGTTTACTACAATAGTGATATAGAAACAGCGAAACAAGTAGTGAAAGCTTGTTATGATGGCGGTGTCCGTGCATTCGAATTTACAAACCGTGGTGATTTTGCGCACGAAGTATTTGCCGAACTGGTAAAATATGCAGCAAAAGAATGTCCGGAAATGATCCTGGGTATCGGTTCAATCGTCGATCCGGCTACTGCCGCATTGTTCCTGCAACTGGGAGCAAACTTCGTGGTAGGCCCGTTGTTCAATCCGGAAATTGCAAAAGTATGTAACCGCCGTCTGGTTCCTTATACTCCGGGATGCGGTTCTGTTTCCGAGATCGGTTTTGCCCAGGAAGTAGGATGCGACCTGTGCAAGGTATTCCCTGCCGGAAACGTAGGCGGCCCTTCCTTCGTAAAGAATATGAAAGCGCCGATGCCCTGGTCGCTGATCATGGCAACCGGAGCTGTAGAACCGACAGAAGAGAACCTGTCAGGCTGGTTCAAGGCCGGCGTTACCTGCGTGGGTATGGGTTCCAAACTATTCCCGAAAGAAGCGATCGCAGCAAAAGACTGGAAAGCAATCACAGACCTTTGTGTCAATGCATTAGAGATCATCAAAAAATACCGTTAAGTTATGAAACCATTTCTTGATTCAGATTTCCTGCTACAGACGGAGACAGCACAAAAGCTGTACCACGAGCATGCAGAAAAAATGCCGATCATCGACTATCACTGTCATTTGATCCCGCAACAAATAGCCGACAATTATCAATTTGCCGACCTGACAGAGATTTGGCTGGGCGGAGACCATTACAAATGGCGTGCCATGCGTGCAAACGGTGTTCCCGAAGAATATATTACCGGCAATAAACCGGCTTTTGAGAAATTCCAGAAATGGGCAGACACGCTGCAACATGCGATGCGTAACCCGCTTTACCACTGGACTCATCTGGAACTGAGCCGCATATTCGGTGTCGACAAGGTGTTGAATCCTTCCACGGCACGCGAAATATACGACGAATGTACCGCCAAACTGCAAACCCCGGAATTCCGTGCACAAGCCATCATGGAGCGCATGAATGTAGAGGTAGTCTGTACGACCGACGATCCGGTCGATTCACTGGAATATCACAAAGCCATCCGCAACACCCCGTTGAAGACCAAAGTTCTTCCTACCTGGCGTCCGGACAAAGCGATGGCGATCGACAATACGGTTGCCTACAACGAATATCTGGGTAAACTGGAAGCGGCATCCGACACGACAATCCTTTCTTTCAAGGATCTGCTGGGTGCTTTGCAGAAACGTCACGATTATTTTGCTGCCGAAGGCTGCCGCGTGTCCGACCACGGTCTGACCACGTTCTATGCCGCACCGTATACGAATGCCGAAATCGAAGCGATCTTCATGAAAGCACGTATGAACAAGGCTTTAACGGCTGAAGAAGTGGATAAATTCCGTTCTGCCATCCTGTATGAGCTGGCTGTTATGGATGCAAAAACCGACTGGGTACAGCAGTTCCACATCGGTCCGACGCGCAACAACAATGCCCGTATGTTCAAACTGTTAGGTCCTGATACCGGATACGATGCGATCGACGATGCACCGGTTGCGGTTCCGATGATCCATTTCCTGAGCCGCCTGGAAGAAGAAGGAATGTTGGCGAAGTCGATCTTCTACAACCTGAATCCGAAAGACAGCGCTGTCATGATGACTACAGCTTACAGCTTCAATGACGGCTCACAACCGGGCAAGATGCAGTATGGTGCAGGCTGGTGGTTCCTCGATCAGATACACGGTATGGAAGCTCAGATGAATACACTTTCCGACCTGGGCTTATTGAGCCGCTTTGTCGGTATGTTGACCGATTCACGCAGTTTCCTGTCTTATCCGCGTCACGAATATTTCCGCCGTATCCTTTGCAATATGCTGGGTAAGGAGGTAGAAAACGGCGAATTGCCTGTTTCTGAAATTCCTTTCATCGGCAAGATGGTAGAAGATATCAGCTATCAGAATGCGAAAGAGTATTTCGGATTCTAAAATCAAACATTTAAAATATGATGGAAGCGAAGGTTCGTAGAAACGAATCTTCGCTTTTTATGGGGATAAGGAATGTAAGAAATGCGGTTATTCTGTTATATCCATGTAATCTGAGTCTTTTTTCATTATCTGTATTGTTTTCGAAGCACGCATCAACTTCCCGCTGGGACTAATACCTTCTACTGTTATAGTATAATTGCCCGGAATATCCGCTGAATAAAAATCAAAGGAGACTTCTCCTTTACTCGTTTTTATACTAGGATTCCAATATATAGTCGTACGCAAATCGAAAGGTCCTTTTCTGCTATCTTCTATTGTTTCATAACGAGGTGAATAAAATTCTGTTATTATCTGGTAGCCTAAAGGAACAATTGTTTTTTTATTAAGATCATCGCGAGTAGGGAAACCTCCGTTACGAGCTTTTGTCGTAATTAATAAAGCTCCGCTTTTCACATAATCATTATCACTACTGATCATCTTGGATTGAACATAAAATGCACCTTGCGACCAAGGTTCTACTACTTCCAATTCCTCTATATATTCTTTAGGCATATTAACAATAAACTCATCATTAGCCCAATAAGGTTTGTCTTTAATTTCTTTTTTAGGTGGAGTAAAACCTATAGTAACTTCATCAACTTTATCACTTTCAGTAGACCTAAAAGCCTCTATAGGCATTCCATCTATTATTAACGGATACTTGCCCACTGAAGGCAAGGCTGTTAATAAAACAGCTAAAGATCCTGCATTAATCTTTTCTATTTTCTCTAAAGGTATTACACGCGAATCCCCTACCGAAAGAAATGATTTTCCCCGCTTTTTAGCTTTTACAACCACTTCATCCAAAAAGATCATCCGATCGCCGTACATTTTTTTATATTGCTCATTCGTATTACTCACATAATTTTCCAATTCACGATTATAGTCGTACCTCCACAACTGATGTCGGGATACAGGAGGATAAGAAACCGAATCCAACCTCAAATCCAAAGTTCTTGTTCCTTTTCCATCTTCTGTCAAGGCTTGTATCAGAAAACGTGTATTCTCCGGCATCTCCATCGATGTCAGATGAAAATGCCCCATCTCATCTGTTTCTGTTATCTCATAAGCCGCCGGAACAAATGTCGTTGCCGATACCAGATAACCACCCTTTTTACCTCGGATACCACCTCCGCCACCAACAGTTCCGGATATTTCAGGCCCAATTTCCAGTTGGCCTTTTGGATATTCGAGACTGTCTTTCAAAATTCTTCGTATATTATATCGGCCCCATCCCTGTGTCAGCATCAGGTAATCCAAATCCTCAGAACGTTGAAGATCACAACCGGAGAAATAGAATCCTGGATTCTCGATATTTCCTTTTAATTCGGATGTCAACAACATTGTCGAAATAATTGTACTTGCAGTATCCACTCTCACATCCTTATCTGAAGTAACTGATATTGACAAATCACCTTCAGGTATTATTTCGGTACCTCCTCTCAAACGAATAATAGAAGAAATCCTTTCCCTCGTTCCATAAACAGAACGATCTGTTTCTAATTCCGTATCAATCCCTTCTATTTTATTCAGATTAAAGAACAGACGCGCACTAAGAGGATTCCTATTGCTGTCGACCAGCAAAGCCTGTAGAACACCCGACGGCAGATCACTGCCTCTTATTTGCTGAAACTTCTGGCTGCCATCCCATGCTTTACAATAAAGTAGAGCTCCCCGTAATTGCAGCAATAAATATAGACCTTCCGGCACCGGTTGATCTGAAGCAGTAGCCACATAGAAATTTACTATTTCCCCTACCCGCTTAACTCCTAAAGAATAAACATTTTGCCGGGCAACTGGTAATTCAAAACGTTTTTTCATACCTGAACGATTTTTACATTCGGCATATAACCGTTCACCTGCTTGGGCATTCAACTGAAAAACTCCCATACCTAACGCATTACTATTAAAAATCGCCCTGATATTTCCTGAGGAATCTACCACGTTACCTTCGACTATTTCCCCCAGTCCGTCTGCTGATAATGATTTGAATCCAATCCGGGCATCATCCGTTTCGGCCGGAAAACTTCCCCCCTCCGGCCAAAAGGATACATCATATTCTTTCTCCGGATAAGGTACCGGCATATATTGTTTATGAAAACGACCGGAATAATCATATTCGATATATAATAAGCGATTAGACAACTCTTTTTCCGGCTGACAAGCAAAACGATATATAGAATCTTCTGACATCTTCAAAACCTTCATTTTTTCTTTACGATCCTGATACCGCATCTCTTTAGCCTCTATCTTCCGACTACTTTTTATTTCTTCCAACTGGATACGAGCATTTACTATCTCCGTCTTTTGGTCGTTAAAAGTAAACTCGGCCAACAAACGTATATCGGCAGATGACGGATTTCTTACATAAATATTCCGCCAATACATATAGTCTTCCCCCAACCCCTTCATAAAAGAGGTATAACTTCTCAAACGGTACGTGCCTTCCGGAAGTTCTTCCTGTAAACGGATATTCCCATAATAAGCACCGGAACGGGGTAATGTTTTGATACGCATCAACACTTTTCCTAAAGGATCAATCAATTCCGTGTAGACATATCGGCTGGTCGTATCCGGAATATGAGAAGTATAATCACACAAATAAGCACGAAACCAAATATTTTCTCCTCCGACATAATAGGATTTATCAGTCTGTACATATAGTTTTTCCTGCGGGTATATCTGAAGCTGTTTATTAAAGCACAAGAGAAGGCTATCTAACAATGGTTTATTTGTTGCCAATAGAGAATGAAAGATATTACAAACCAGTATAATCAAATAAAAGAACAATCGTTTCATTAGCCAGAAAAGTATTTTGGTAAAGGATGTACCAACGCAAAATGGTTGGTACATCCTAAAGTTAAATTAGTACTATGAAAAACGATCACTTGCCATAAATATACACTTCTGCAATGTTAGTAAAAGGTTCACGGTTACTATCTGGCAAGAGAATTTTAAGATAACAGCCCTGGCTTGTATCTATGGATCCGGGAATGGGTAATTCCAAACTATCACCATCACCGAACACTCCGGTTACCAACTGAACCCAATCTGTAGCATTGGCATCCTGACTATTTCCTACATAAATTTCAACACTTTTCGTATCGGTGGTACCGGAACGGCGATAAACTTCTATTTTCGACATTTCTTTCGGTGATTCCATATCTATAACAGCCCAATGCGGCAGAGGCGTATCACCATCCGTATAATTGGAGTGCCACCAGGTATCCAGTTTTCCGTCAATGATCGCGTCTTTTCCACCACCGTCGCTGGCTGTTTCATCGGAAACGGTTACCGTCCAGCCGCTACGGTCGAACTTGTATTCGGCAGGAAAAGCCTCGTCATACTTACTCCATGCCGTATAGAAAGTATCGATCGACTCTTCTTCCGGAATGAATAAAGAACGAAACTCAAATTCTTCACCCGCCTTGGCATCCGGACAGAATGTTGTATATTCTTCCGACGGCATCCGGATAATACTTTCCGTACCATCATTTTTTATGTATCTGACCTCATTGGCCAATAAGCCTTCCGCAGCGGAATACCATTCCACCGACGCCCCCTTGTCCGTAAGCGAGATATTTTTTATACGACGGTCCATTAGCGTTGCCAGATAATTCTCACCATAGGAAGTTCCAAAGTCCGTTACAGACAAAGAACGATGGTCGAAATTATCCACCAGTTGTACTGTGAATGTATATGACTTCTCTTCCATGTTATCCAATACGACCTCGATGCTGTCATAACTTGAATTAAAGGATACCGGAATAAGCAACGAATCCAATCCGTCGTTCCAATACAGATTCACCGATTTCACGTTCGGAGAATTATATGCCCTGCAAAAAAACAGAATACGCTCTTTTCCCGCAATAAACGCTATTGAATCCGGTTTAGGAGCATAAATGATCTCTCCGCCTTCAATATATTCTTTATGCACATCCATAAAATCTTCACAGGAAGTAATCAGGAGAGTGCATGCAATAAATACTAATAAACTATATATTCTTTTCATGGTTTATATATTCCTTTTTAATTTATACTATTCAACCACTTCCCCATACAGATCCACCTCTGCCGGATGAGTAAAGGCAGAGCCGCCCCAGGTACTCAATATCTTAAGACGGATATAACGTATCGGCTCCTGTGACAACTCAAAAGCAAATTCATGTCCTTCTTCAGCAGCCGTAATGTCTTCATCCGTCACTGTTCCGCTCGGAGATCCGGAAGGTTTGACAATCAGGCAATCCATCACTTTTTCCCATTCACTCCAGTCACCGCTCTGAGAAGGTGTTCCCGTTCCTTTGAACACATACACCTCGAAATCCAACGGATTTCCCCAGTTATAATACGAATCGGAATATTTACGCTGGAACATCACGACACGGCTGGGTTTCGCTACACATCCCAGATCGATAGTAAATGCGGCAGGCATGGAATTGGATGCCGAATGGCCGAAAGTATCATGGTCGTCGTCAATCAGATAGCTGTCCATCCCCTCCCAGTTGGTAAAGCTGGCATCAGATCCCAATTTCATAACGACCATTTTCTTTTTATTCAGTTTTTCTTCGAAAAGCGGTGTTATCTGACCTTCCGAAGGGAAAATAGTATCGGAAGCGTTGTCAAAGTTATCCCGCATGATCATCCCGAAATAACGAGGCTCGGCTTTATAGCCGCGCAAGCTATAACGGTTCGAATCAGCTTCCGAAGTCATAATACGCATAGTCTGCATTTGCCCCAGCGAATCCTGTGCAAGAAACTCCATCGTCAAGGGAGCTTTGTCTTCATTCCTCCAGTTATATTGGGCACCGCCAAAATCCTGTACGATCGATATTGTCTTGATGGCTTTGCTCAAAGAAGACTCCAACGGAGTAAAAGTCACTTCCACAGGATCCGACAATTCCTGAGCACGATTGATCACATAAATATTCGCTTTATTCGGGATGGTATCGTTATACCCTTCTATTTTGATCTTGTTCTCATAAAAAGAAGCGACTCTTTCCGTCTCTTTTCCATTCGTAAGCGTATAAACGGCTTTTACAGCCAGGATATCCTCCGAATTGGGAATGCGATAAGAAACGACGGCACCACCGGCTATCGGTTCCACATTTACATCGGTCACCACTCCGGGTTTTCCCAGACTTCCGGTTATAGGTTCCAGTGTCTTTTCCGAACAAGAGCAAAGCAATAGAACCGAAGTCAGCATACTGAAATAATATTTCGTTTTCATAATTCTGTATTACATTATTAATTACCACCCCGGATTCTGTACCAATTGCGGATTATTCACAATATCAGATTCTGGTATCGGGGCAAAATAGTTTTTATAAGTAAATGACTGCGTATAGACCGTAGTCAAAGTATAATAATCCACGACCTCTTTGGCATTGACATTCCAACCCTGTATCAGACGGTTCTGCTCTTTCTGGGCTGTTTTCCAGCGGCGGCTGTCCCAATAATAAACACCTTCACAAGCCAGTTCGATCTTACGTTCACGCTGAATGATTTCACGCATCCCTGCTTTGGTCGACGGTTTACTAGCCTGGTTCGAATATTTCTGCCAGCTTTCTACCACCCCTTTCAAACCGGCACGTTCGCGTACCATATCTATATACTTATAAACTTCCGCATCGGGAGCATCTTTCGACTCATTCATAGCTTCGGCGCATAGTAAGAGAAGGTCGGCAAAACGCATATCCGGGAAAGCAAAGTTTTCCCAACTGATATCATTGGCATTACGGAAACTGGAGTTGATCGAAACCAGCTTCTTCGGCCAATAACCTGTCGCATTATAATTACCCGGATTGGCTACCGATGAAAATTCACCGAACCGGTTTTTGGGATACAGACATTCTGCATCGTCATCCGGCACATTTTTATATGAGTTTCCATACCATTTACCACGGTCAAAACCTAATGTCGAATAAAAACGAGGTTCACGGTCAAAGTTCATAGCCGCAGTCTGCTCACCCTTCTGGATATAATATTTATGATCCTCGTCTCCGGTCCGTACATTGAAACGGTTCGAATAATCATAATTTTTATCCTCTTCGATGGGTACACCGTTCTTGGAATAGAACTGTTCGACCGTCGCCATCGAAACACTCATACGTGTCCCATAACTCAGAGAGGTTGCCTGTTCCAGATAACAAATACACTGTCCCTGCAGACCATCATTCAGCGGATAAGAAGAATTTCCCCATACCAACTCACAATTCCAGCGGTCACTTACAGAGCCACGCAGAGTCTGCACCAACCGGGTTTCATCCGAAAGAGTTTTAGTAGCCACATAATCGGAAGTCTGGTATAGACGGATACCGGCACTTTCACAAATATTGACTGCTTCTTTACAAGCCTCCGCTGCTTTTTGCCAACGTGTCTCATCATACGTCTGATTAAAGAACGGTTCTCCGTTATGATTACGGAAACTGTTGTAATCCGTATTCCCGTTATACAACGGACTGGCCCAATAGGTCAAAACTTTTGCTTTCAGCATATAAGCTGCCGGACGAGCAAAACGGCCTAATTCACTTGTCTGGTTTTCAATCACCAGAGGAAGCGGATCGCCTTCTATTACCTCATCCAGTAATTCCAGAATATAGGAAAAGCAATCATCGACTTTTTCACGATATACCCTGACACCTTGCGTCGATTCGTTCACCGGTATATTTTCACGCAACGGACAGATCGGTCCGTAATAGGTCAGCAGGTAGAAGTGCATATAGGCTTTGATCAGTTTCACTTCTGCAATCATACGCCTGATCTCGTACTGGTTCAGATCTTTTACACCGACAATTCCTTCCATAAAGGTATTACACTCACGAATACCTGCATACAAAGAACGGATCATGTCGCCTGTGCCGCCCCAATAATTGATCAAAGCACTGGTCGGACTATCGGTACCCAATCCGAATTTCATACCATTCTCTGTACTTCCTTCTTTATTGAAGATCATTTCCAGCGATCCGAATATTCCCGGATTTTCATTCCATCCGGCCGACTTAGGCATTCCCCAATAACAGGTAGCCAGATATTGTTCAGCTGTATACCGGTCTGAGAAAGCATTATCCAATGTCGGAACATTGTCCGGGACAACATCCAGATAGTTACAGGAGGCTATTGAAAAAGCAGTGCATATATATATTAAATATTGATATATCGATTTCATATTTTCCGTTTTATTAAATTAGAATCCTAAATTAAGTCCCACATTGATCACACGCTGAACAGGATAACCTAATCCGTTACCCGCCATTTCAGGATCCCATAGTTTGAATTTGCTCCAGCAAAGCAAGTTGGTTCCGCTCACATAAAAACGTAAGTTCTGAACCTTGAACTTCTTCACCAAATCTCTTGGCACGGTATAGCCGATTTCAACCGATTTCAACCGGAGGAAAGTAGCATCCTGCATAAACCAGGTACTTGTCTGATTGTTATTTTCAACTGTTTGATTAGCCAGACGGGGCCAGAAAGCATAAGGGTTCCTGTTGTTTTCAGACCAATAGCTATTGGCTATCACGTCCAGTACAGCATTTTGTCCCAACAAATTATCCTGATCGTTATCTCCCGCATCTCCATCCAAGAACGGAGTAATCTTTTTAAGATCCAGCCAGAAAGACTGACGTCCCGATCCCTGGAAAAAGAAAGAAGCATCTACTCCTTTATAACCTACCGACAGACCGAAACCATAGTTGATCTCCGGCGTCGTCGGATAACCGATAGGCACTTTATCCAATTCCGAGATTTTGCCGTCACCGTTTACATCACGATATTTGATATCACCGGCCATATATTCACCGAATTGGGTGGGAGAATTCCTTACCTCCTCTTCATCCACAAACAGACGTTCTGCTATATATCCCCAGGTTTGGGTCAACGATTTTCCTACTTTCGACAACCAGGGAGTCTCGCTGTAATCCGGCTCTTCCCATTCTACCGCTTCGCTCGTTGCGTAGGTTAATGTTCCGCGTCCTGTGATCCATAAATCTTTATTGAAACTCTTCTCATAGTTCAGTTCCATATCCACACCTTTTCCTTTTGCCTTTCCCAAATTAGCCTTTACATCAGGAATGATACCCATTGTATTCGGAATGATACGGTTCAGCAAAATATTTTCCCGTCGTTCCGTAAAATATTCAATATTAGCCGAAAGTCCGAATACCGTACGCATCTCCGCACCCACATTCAGCTTATAGGATTTTTCCCATCCGATTTCATCATTGGCATAGCGGTCTACAATAATTCCTCCCGGATTATAATTCAATTGAGTACCCCAATTCACTTTCCGTTTGTCGCTATTCAAAGTCACTTGCGACAGATAATAGAACCGGTCATTGCCATCCCCAATCTGATCCTGCCCTGTTAATCCATAAGATGCCTTGAATTTAAACTGATCGAACACATTCTTCAGAGGCTCGAAAAAGCTTTCTTTCGAGAGCATCCAGCCACCGGCTACAGAAGGGAAGAACCCCCAACGGTTATTTTTGGAGAAACGTTCCGAACCATTGTATCCAAAAACAAATTCACCGAAATAACGTCCGTCATAATTATAGGCTGCACGTCCGGCCAAACCGATATTACGACCAGGTAAAGATAATTGGAGGTTATCGGCTATACCGGTCTTTTTACTTTGCATCGTATAAACCAGCAAGCCATTTACTCCATGTTTGTCAAAATTACGGGTGTATTCCGCTGCTCCTTCCAGGTAGAAGTTCGTATTTACATATCTGTTTCCCGGGTTATAATTAATCCACTCCGTACCGGTACTCGGATTCAAACGATTCAATTTATACGAACTATCCAGCAGGTTATAAGATGATATGTTATAGAAGAAAGGATCATAAGCACGGTTTACCGAATATTCGGAATAACGGTCTATATTAATCTTTGCACGGATAGCAAGCCCTTCGGTCAACATATCCAACTTCTGCTTACCCTCGAACTGAACCAGCATCGTATTCTTACTGTAATCATTATATCCCTTCAAAGCCTGTGCATACGGGTTTACATAATTACCGGCACCATAGTTACCGAATAAGATATGCTTGGAATATGCGTACTGTTCATCCGGTTCATAATAAGGTTTGAACAATACGGGATTGGCCATCATCACTTCCTTGTACATGAAAGAACCGCCGCCGATAGGTCCTGTATATTCATCGAACGTTCCGCTCATACGCAATACCAACTCCGTCGTTTTTGTCAGGTTGATATTGATATTCGAACGGATCGAATATTTCATCAGGCTGATATTGGAATTAAAATTATTTCTTTTATCGACTTTCATGTTACCATTGTCTTTCGACACATTGGCAGCCACATAATAACGGGCAACCGTTCCACCACCGCTAAGGCTCAGATTGGCACGCTGGTTGGAGATCACATCGTTGAACATGGTATCGTACCAGTCCGTTGTCGGGAAGATATCGGGATATAATCCACGTTCGGTCATCGTTATTTTTTCTTCAGAATATAAAGCCAATCCCAGTGGGTCACGGGTTTTAATCGCTTCATTCTGCATCCGCATATAAGTAACAGGATTGGTCAGACCGATTTTTTTTGTCGGAGATGAGAATGAGTTTTCCACACGGGCGTTAATGGTTACTTTTCCTTCTCTACCTTCTTTCGTTGTAACGGAGATTACGCCATTCGCTCCGCGTGCACCGTATAATGCCGTAGCCGTAGCATCTTTCATGATCGAAAAGCTGGCAATATCATCTGTATTCAAACGGGCCAGGTCATCCGTACTCAATTCAATACCGTCGATTAGGATAAGCGGATCTTTCTTTGCTTCAGCACCAAAAGTCGTAATACCACGGATAAAGAAACTGGCGTTATCCTGTCCCGGCTCACCACTTGTCTGATAGGAGATCAATCCGGCAACACGACCGGCAAAAGCCGTTGTCAGGTTACTGCTCGGGATTTTTAACTCCGTCGGTTTCACTGTCGTAATGGCGGATACCACACTTTCTTTTTTCTGTTTGGCAAAAGCAACGACCGTTACTTCTTCCAGCTCGTCCGCCTTCGATTCCAGTACGACATTCAGGATTTTCTGCCCGGTATACTTAATTTCCTTGGTTTCCATACCGATATACGAAACAACCAGGGTGCTGTTAAGAGGACAATCATCAAATTCAAAGTTACCATCCATATCGGCAATAACTCCTTTCGTACTGCCTTTTATCTGTACTGTCGCACCAGGTAAAGGCTCTCCCCCCGCATCAGAGATTTTCCCTTTGAACTTTGACGTTTGTTGAACATTTGATACCACAGGGGAGATTTCGGCTTTTAGTTCCCCGGATGGTACCCACGCAATTGTTAATAAAAATACCGGTAATATCCATCCATATGAATATATTCCCGGCTTTGTGCACTGAATTTTCTGAAACAGATGGCATTTATCGCCATGCATCTTTCGCAATCTAATCATCACACTTACCAATTTAAGGTTAATAAATAAATATAGGTCTAAGAATTGTATAATGAATAAATCATTTAATCACCGCAGTTCTATGAGAACTATGGCATACAAATAACTGACTATATATTAGACTTATAAGTAAAATCAAGGAGTATGTGGAAATATATAAACCCTGTTTATAAGAATGATGATGATGATTTATGGTTAACAAATGTTATATTATTAGCTTACATTTTGCTCTAACATTATTTTTTATATAATTTTGTTTTCATAATGTGATAGATTATTTAATATGAAATAGTTCTCATAGAACTAATATTCAGAAAAACGTCCTCTCCTCCCTTTAAAAATCCATTTCCATAAGAACGATATAAAAACAAAAAGAGACTATCTCATTTTTGTTGAGGCAGTCTCTTTTTACTTAATTCTATTTTATACTATCATACAGTAACTTATAGTGCTATTATTTCCCGCTCTCTATTTCATCCAGGAAGCGGAAACATTCATAATAAAATTTCCGGTTATTATCGACACCTTTTATGCCATGTCCCAACCCTTCGAATTCCACATAGCGGTGAGGGAGGTTCAGATGTGTCAGTTTACGGTCCAGCAAACGCGAACCTTCGATATCCACACGGTTATCATGATTTCCATGTAACAACAGTAAAGGACCGGTCAGTTTCTCTGCATGATACAAAGGAGAACGGTCAATCAACCGGGCTGCATCCTTCACCGGATCACCTGCCTCAAGAGCTGTCCAGTCAGGGATATTGGAATGCATATGCTGGTAAATAATATCACAGAAACCGGCTGTCTCAATTCCAAAACCGAATTTAAAAGAGGCCTTATTCCCATTTACTTCGCCGGGGAATGTGACCAGACGCATCGTGGCATACCCTCCGTGGCTCATACCAAAGACTCCGATACGTTCCGCGGGAACATCCAGTTTTTTCGAGATATAATCCGCACAATAAATAATATCGATGATCTCGTTTCCACCCAGATCTTTATCATTCATAGCTGCAAAATCACGGCCGAAACCTGCACTACCGCGTGGAGAAGGGCTAAGAACCGTAATACCTGCTGCATTGAAAATTTCATATTCCGTATTATATCTGTTCTCACCACCGTAGAAAGATTCGATCATGATCAATTCCTTCCCTTTTGGAAGAGGATTCTTCGGCTTATAAAGATAAGCATGCAACATACGTGTTTTTCCGGTAGCCGGATCCACATCGAAAGTCGGGATAGAAAGACGTTCCACATCCGAGTGAACCAGTTTATCCTTCAGTGCCTCGGGTAAATCGAACACAACAGAGAGCTTCATGCTTTTTTTACCGACCTCCGCCTTCACAATCTGAAATACTACTGAAGTAGAATTTGCCAGCAGACTTACCTGATCGCCCTGAACCGCACCGATAGACAAAGACAGATCGGAGGATTGTTTGTATAACATCTTGCCGGTTTTGATATCCATCAACATCAATGATGTTTCTATCGGGTTACTTTGCAAGACGAACAAATATTTCTCATTCTTGATCGTTACAAAACGGGCATCTTCTATATCAGATGTAAAATGAGTCACCTGGCTCGCTTTCATCGTCCGGCGGTCAAAACGATACAGGTTCTTATATCCATCCTGATCGGAGAAGAAGAAACATTCATCACCGGATATCCATTTATCCATTACAGAGGTTCCTGCATAGCTACCCGGTTTGGAAGGGTCGGTCAGAACTGTTGTCCGTTTGGTTTCCGTATCGATATAAATAATATTTGCATAGGTACGGTCGGCATCTTTCAAAGCCAGCAGCATCAAACCTTTTCCGTCCGGTTGCCAGCTTACATCGCCCCAGGTATAACGAAAATCCGGTTTATCCTGGCAAACCAATTCATCTGCACCGGTCTTCAGGTCGAGAATACGCAATTCATCCAGTCTTTTTTCATTCTGGGCAAGTCTCGCCACATAAGCGATCTTTGTTTTATCCGGGTTAAAATCCCAGGCATAAATATAAGGTACACTTGTCAGTTTTTCCGGTTTAGGGGAAAGAAGATTGCTCCGGTAGATATTGATGATCTCTTCGTTGTTCTCATCCCCGATCCAATAGACATTCCCGTCTTTCTCATTATAGACAGGTTGCCAGCAATTACGTTTAGAGAAGTCGAGATCGACAACATCGGTTGCCTTCGACAAGTCGTTTTCCTTTGTTATATCCAACCACTGCAACTTATTCTGGTTGGAGGTTTTAAAAAAGAATAACTTCTGCCCGTCATCACTCAATGAAAACTGAGAATAAGGGAAGTCTTCAAAGAAAGGAGCAATGTCCACATTCCTCCCCTGGAATTTCAATACCAGGTCGGAGGCCTTCTGTTGAGCTGACGAGGCCGTACAGGCCATCGTCAGCATCAAAGCTACTATTAGTTTATTCATAATAAAAAAGTGTGTTTACTAATTTCTCCAATATTCATTCTGATCTTCAGCTGTCAGCTTCTTGTTATAAAACATTTCCGTATTCGGTATCGGCAACATGAAGCGCGGGCTGTTCGCCGGCAGTTCCTTCACGCCGGCCCATTGATCGGGACCGGTACGTTTCAACGGTTTGTGTAAACGTTTCATATCATTCAGAGCGAACCCTTCGCCGTATAACTCTTTTCTTCTTTCTTTCCAGATATCGTCTAAAGTCGCATCGGTCGGAGTGGCTCCGCGCATTTCCTGCAAAGTATTAAGCACTTTTTTGGCTTCTGCTGCATTACCGGCCTGCAACTCGGCTTCAGCCTTTATCAAATAGGCTTCTCCGATACGGCAAAAAGGATATTCGGCATCTCCGATATTTGCACGGTGTCCGAATTTACTGATAAAATAGCCATCCTCTTCATAAACATACCCCGGGAATAACTTACGGCTGTCGGTATCTTCAAACATATCACGGAAAGAAGCACTGGCACGTACCGTACTATATCCTTTCAACATATTGGTCGCCTTACTTTCTACATCTTTCGGATCTATTTTCGCTCCATATTCATATCCCTGGAAATCCGTACAGTACCAATAAAAAGAAGGAATGGAAGCATACAGGTTACAAGTGTTAGATGTAAAATTGAAAAACCATAACCATTCTTTATTATGATCTTTAAAACCGGCACGATATTCCGTTTGCGACATCAGATTTTCACCGGTATAAGAACCGGCAGCAAGGGTTGCATATTTTTCAGCATTCGTATAGTCACCCATATTCAGATAAGTACGGGCCAACAACAAAGCGACACCTTTCTGATTTACATACTGGGCATCCGTTCCCGTACAATGTTCGTATGCATATGTCAAGTCCGACAGGATTTGTTGATAGGCTTCTTTTACCGTTGTACGCGGTACGTTTTGTGTTTCATCACTGGAACCCGGTTCGAGACGTAACAGGATTCCCTTCGAATCCGGTTGATCCGTATAGGCACGAGCAAACAACTGGGTCAACACCAAAAAGTTATAAGCACGTAAACCGTAGGCCTGGGCAATCATATCCTCTTTCTCCGTACCTTCAGGTTTTAATGTTTCCGCACTGGCGATAATCGTATTGGCCTGATCGATCGATTTATAAGCAAAGCGCCAGATATAAGCGCAATAGCCGGTCCACCAGGGATCATCTACCGGTGTTTGTGCATATTGATAAGAGAAAACAAGCCAGTTATAGGTAGAAAAACCATAAGCGCCGCTGGTCATTGTCAAATCCTCTCCCATCAGGTCAGAGGTTACCGTAGCCAACGTATGATACCGATAATCTCCCAGTTGGGCATAAGCCCCCATTAATGCGGTCTTTGCTGCGGCTACGTCTGTCATGATCGCGTCATCCGATACGGAAGTGGAAGGCTCCTGATCCAACATATCATTTGAACAGGAATAGAATAACGGGAAAGCTATACCGAGCAATATATATTTTATTTTCATATTCGATTCTTTTTAATTATTCATTTATAATTAGAAATTCAGATTAAAGCCCATCGTAAATGTTCTGGGAACAGGAATGGCCGTTAATGCATTATATCCGCCGACTCCGAAAATATCGATATCGGAATATCCTTTCCAATCATCTTTGAACCAGGTGAAGAGATTATCCGCGCTAACGAAAACCCTTGCGCCTCTCAATACATTCGATACGGTTCCCAGGTTGGAAGGCAATGTATAAGACAATGTGATATTCTTCAGTTTAATGTTTGTCGCATCATACAGATAACGGGTAGAAACACCGTCAGAAGAATTTGTATTGTTGTTGACGTATTTCGGCACATTCGTAATGGTATTGGTCGGTGTCCAGGCCGACAACTCATCTTTATGCATCTGCGCACCTGCCTGATTTCCATCATGCATGATTTGTGAATACAGTGCATCGTAAACCATACCGCCCCAGCTATAAGCGAACAACAAAGACAAATCGAAACCTTTATAAGAAAGATTCGTATTCAAACCTCCATAAAAATCAGGAGTGGCACGTCCTTGTTTTTCATAAGTGGCCTGACTGTACACATTCGTTGTACCACGGTTGCCGTTTGCATCGACTTTCACCCATAACGGATCGCCATTAGCCGGATCGACGCCTACCCATGTCGGCATATAGAATTCATACTGGCTATATCCTTTCGACCAGATTTTCTTCGTGTCTGAAATAATCTGATCGTCTCCCACCAGGTCTTTAATCTCATCACGTATGGAAGACAGGTTCAGGTCAACGCTCCATTTGACAGGCGTATCTCTGAAGATATAAGCCCCCAAAGTTAGTTCCACACCATAATTGGAAACCTTCGCCATATTCATCATGATCGATTCGAAACCGTTTGAAGCAGCAAGCGGATATTTATAAAGCAAATCCTTTGAACTCTTGTGGAAATATTCGAACGATCCGTAAAAACGGTTCATAAAACGGAAATCGACACCCATATTGAACATTGCCTGCTTTTCCCATCTCAGATGCGGGTTGGCTAACTGGGTATGTCCTGTACCGGAAGAAGTTCCGTAAATATAATCGGCACCCGTATCCCATAAGCCTAAAGACTGGTAACGTTCCAATCCCTGATTATTACCGGAAGTACCATAACTTAAACGCAACTTCAACTGATCCAGCCAGGTGAGATCTTTCATAAAGTTCTCCTGTTCTATTCTCCAGGAAGCACCGGCACTCCAGAATGTTCCCCATTTATTATCCTGTCCGAAAACGGAAGAACCGTCACTACGCAAACTGACGGAGAAATTATATCGGTCATTATAAGTATATTCGATACGTCCCAGATAAGAGATCAACGTCTCTTTAGTCGTTTTGGATTGTGGGCTCAAAGCAGAAGCTCCGGAACTCAATTCATGCATACCGTTCAAAGGGAAGGAGGTAACACCTGCCTCTACTCTCTCATAATCACTTTGCCAATACTCGAAACCGACCATCGCATTCAAATTATGAACTTTTGCAAACTGAATCGAATAATTCAAGGTATTGGTCGATGTGTACATCACATCTGTCGTATTATAACGGTCTGCACGTCCGTTATAGGCAGGTCCGTTACCATGTTCTTTATTCCAGTATTTAGCTTCTGAATAATGAATATAGTCAGGAGAAAACACAGTCTTGAAATTCAGTCCTTTGTATAATTGAAAATCCAAAAATGCCGAAGCCAGGAAACGATAGTTCTTACTCCTGTTCATATCCATCTGCGGAATAGCTATCGGGTTAAAGTCCAGAGAAGTCGGATTGGTAAAATTATACTGTTTATTACCGGAAGCATCCAGGATCGGATTTCCATCGCGGTCGGTCAGATAAACCGGTACTCCGTTAGGGAAAAGCAATGCATTATAAAGAGGGCTTGCTCCTGCACCGCCGCCTACTTCCATATTCTGGACAGAATGAGAGAAGGTTACGTTCATGCCGGCTTTCAACCAGGATGTCACCTGTGAAGATATATTTCCTTTACCGGAATATCTTTTATATGAAGCAGAAGGAGTCACACCGTCCTGATCGTAATAACCGGCAGAAAAGAAATAATTGCTTTTATCGTTTCCACCTGTTACGTTCACATTATAATCCTGTGTCAGTGCAGTCTTGAAAATCTCGTCCTGCCAGTCGGTATCCACGATAATACGGGCACCGCTAACCAGATTCCCGTTTGCATCGATCGGCTGATCTACATTATATGGATTGAATGTGATCGCTCCCTGTGCAAACGTATTGGCCGACGAAGCAGCATCTGCCGCACTCATTCCGGCAGCCAGTTTCTGATCATAATGGGATTGCCATTTAGTACGATAAAATTCGGCCGAACTCATCATATCATAGGCCTTCGGTACGGATGAAAAGCCGAATTGCGCATTGAATGATACAGAGGCTTTACCTGACTTTCCATTCTTTGTCGTGATCAGGACAACACCGTTAGCAGCACGCGAACCATACAAAGAAGCTGCCGCTGCATCTTTCAATACGGTGATCGATTCGATATCCTGTGAGTTCAACGTGGCAAGTATACTGGATGAGTTATCGTTATCATCCGCCAGCTTGCTATATTTCGTATTGGCAGAAATAGGCACACCGTCCACTACGTACAAAGGTTCGTTCGATGCATTCAGAGAACCGGAACCCCGGATACGGAAAGAAGATGTCGATCCCGGCTGACCGGAAGAAGACATTACCTGCAAACCGGCCACCTGTCCCTGCAAAGATTTATCGAAAGAGGCACTGGGTGTCTGCAGTTTCGTGTTATCGATACTGGCTGCCGAACCGGTAAAAGCCGATTTCTTGCTGGTACCATAAGCTACTACTACAATTTCATCCAGATTCTGTGTATCTTCACTCAGGATAATATTCAATGATGTTTTACTTCCGACGGCTACTTCCTGCGGGATATAACCGATATAACTTACCTGCAACACGGCATTTTTGGGAACTTCCAGTTCAAAATCACCGTCGACTCCCGTGATCATACCGATAGTCGTGCCTTTCACGACAACATTCGCACCTATTACAGGTTCCCCCGAAGCATCCTTCACGATACCACTGATCTTTCTTGCCTGTTGTTTGATATCGGCAACCTGTGCTATTCTCTTACTGGAAGAAGAATACAAAACCACTATATGATCATCTATCCTATATGCAATACCTGTCCCTTTAAAAACCATATCAAGTATTGCCCCGATCTCTTCCTGTTCAGCCTTTACCGAAATATTATTCACTTTTATACCTTCCAGGGCGAGGTCATAAGCAAAAACAATGTCGGTTTGCTTTTTCAATGATTCAACAACATTCTTTAGTGTTGCATTCGTCAATGAAAGCTCTACGCTGAATTTCTGATTCAGATTTGCAGCAGCAAAAGTTGTCTGCACAGGAGCGATCATTAAACAACACAAAGAGGCCCCAACACACCAATGCATTACAGAAGATCGACTAATAGCTCTCTTTTTCATACTTTACCATTTTAAAAATTAACATAACACACATAACTCTTCCCACGATAATTCCATTCACAGAATGAAACTTTTAAGCACCGGAAAAGCAATTAGCTAAATACAATCACACTTATAAATATCAATTCGTTCCTTTTCCTTATATATTAATTACAACTAATGAAATAAAACTACCTAGCCAAAAATGTATTTTTTTTGATTTAATTTTTAAATAATGCAATACAAGAGGGTGAGAAGAGGGTAAAAAGAGGCTGCAAAGACTTAACGAATAGTATCTACGGGTATCCCCGTCATATAGGAAAGACGGCGAAGTGCATCGGAAGCACCTTTATGTTTTCTGAAAGAGAAGTTATAACGATTGTCTTTTATCGCTGTGGTATCCATTTTTATATTAACACCGTACAGGCTTTCTATGCTCTCGATTATAGAGGATACTTTAACGCCCGACATAGTTATCAAATCAAAGCGCCAGGAGATATATTCATCCACATTGACATGGCGGACTTCGATTCTATCTGTTTCCTCCGAACAGACTGCTTGTTGACCCGGTTTCAAAGTTACCAGTTTTTTCCCGTCGGCACGGAGCAGTTGTACAGAACCGGATTGTAACGTGGTTTTACTTATTGCCCCGTCAGGTGAGGTCGTTATACAAAAAGACGTTCCGACAACCTTTACCATCATTGCTTTGGTTTTCACGACAAACGGATGCAAAGTATCTTTTACGACTTCAAAAAAGGCCTCTCCCTGCAATTCCACCAGACGTTGATCGCCTGTAAATTCCGAAGGACAGGTTAAACTGGAGTGGGTGTTCAACCAGACCAACGTCCCATCCGGCAGGAAAACCTTTCTCACGGAATCCGGAGACTGGTTGACATAGACAATATCGGTATCCGGAGTGACTTTCGGCACCTTATATAATATCGAGATCGAGATGAAACCCAACAGGATAATAGCGGCAGCGACCGCCCAGCGTTTCCATAAATGATTAACCGTTTTTTTATTTATAGGAACGAAACGGTCTATCCGTTCATTAATGACAGATAATGAATCTTTCAGTTGGTCCGAAGTTCTATTACCCGGGGAGATACTATGTTTTGCATGCCAAATAGCTTTGAGATCGAAAAAAGCAGCCTTATTCTCAGGAGAAGTTTTCAGCCAATCCAACAATTGTAGCTTTTCTTCTTCTGTGGCAGTTCCCGAAAGATATCTGTAAACTATAGTTTCATCCATCATGTTATACCGTTTATATATATTATACAACGATGAAGCTCAAAATACCTATTCAAAATAGATTTTTTCCACCATTCGACAAAAATAAAAACAGGAGAGTCAGTCCTGCCTTATATCCTCCCAGCTTATCCCTCAATTGCTTTAAAGCCGAATAGATATGATTATCGACTGTACTTAAAGAAATCCCCAGCTTACGGCTAATCTCCTTACTGGGCATATCCTGCAAATAGCTCAACACAAAGACTTCGCGGCAACGGACAGGCAGGCTTTCGATCGCTGCCTGCAGATCGGCCCTCAAATCCTCATTGTAAAGCCGTCGAATGATGTCGCAAGAGTCCGGATCATAATAATCATAACCCATCTCCTCTATCTCTTTTTCGCAGGAAGAGTAATAATCATTCGCATGCTTCCTCTTCTTTAATATATTCAACGCGGAATTATATACGGAACGGAGTAAATATCCCCGGATGGAAAGTGTATCGTCCAACCCTTCCCTATGCAACCAAAGATTCAAAAAAACATCCTGCACAACATCTTCCGCATCATCGGCATCCAGCATCAGGTCGGCATAAAAGCGCACAGAAAGATAATGCAATTCATATATTTCATTAAATGCAGCACGATCTCCTCTCTTTAACCTTTCTACCAATGATACAACATTTGCCATTGAGTCACACCTGTTTTGACTACAAATATATTCTTTTCTAAAAGATACACAAAATCAAAAACAGAGTGAGATACTTTTATCATCATCTCTTGCGTGCTGCCGCTGCCGCTTCCTTGGCTTTCCGGGCCTCACGGCGGGCTTTCTCTTTTGCTTTCAGTGTTTCCTTATATGCTTTTTCTTTCTGCTTACGTTCTTTTTCCTTTTGTTTAAGCGTCTCTTTATACTCACGTTCTTTCTGCTTACGCAGTTCTTCGCGAGCTTTCATCTTTGCTTTACGGTCGGCCTCTGCCTGTTTTAGTTTACCCTTACGTTCCTGTTCGAGCTGTTTTTCACGATCGACTTTCGCTTTCAGAAGAGCTTTTTCTTCTTCTTCCTGTTTCTTCAACAGTTCGGCACGTTCTTTCGCTTTCTGCTCCTGCAATTCTTTTTCGGCTTTCTGCTGTGCTTCGAATTCCTTGCGGGCTTCTTCCTTACGGGCAGCCTCTTCCTCGGCTTCACGTTTGCGGATAGCTTCTATCTCTTTCAATGTAAGTTCTTTTCGTTCTTCCGGAGCCTGAACAGCAGGGACAGTATCCTGAGAAGCGGATATTATCGTCGTATCAGGAACCGAAGGTTGTACGGAAACCGTATCTGCCGGAGCTTTAATTTCCGGAACAGGAACGCTGACTACCGTATCCGGAACAGCGGTTTCCGGAATAGAATCTTTTGCAGCAGGTTGTTCTGCGGCTTTTTCTGTTTCTTCTACCGGCGTTTCTTTCTTACGTACCGATTTAATCTCTTTCGACGGGGTTTCACCTTCCGGTTGTTCTATTGCTTCCGGTTGCTCTTCATCCGGAGATTCCATACCGGTTTCAGCAGCTTCAGCCTCTGCTTCCTTTTGCTTTTCTTCTTCTACCAGCATACGATTTTTCCAGCGTGTAGCCAGTTCCGGTGCTTTCTCTCCGAAGTTTTCTTCAAAGAAGCTGATATATTCTTCCAAGGTCTTCCCACGCATCAACGTTTCGTAGTTGTCTTCAGAGATCGGAAGGATAGCCACATTCTTATCCAAAGCCTGGGCATAACCATCTTTACCGTAAATCATCTTATAATATTGCAGGATCTCTTCAATACCGGTGAATCCGCTAATATTTAACATAGACATCGGACCTGCTTCTTCAAAGGCGAGATCGAACTCCTTCACCATAAAGTTGGCAAAGTTATAGGCAGCCACCGCAAACAACAGCTGGTTCTTATCCACACTTCCGGTCGGATACATCAGGATCATACGGTACGGAGTATTTGCTTCGGCAGTAAATGTACGGGCCGAGTCTGCGGCAGACAACGATCCGTCTTCACCCAGGCCGAACCGCAGGTTCCAGGTCATACCTGTTATACTACCCTGCATCAGAGTACGGCCACGAAGGATTCCTTTCAGCATTTCACCAGCCAGCTCCGTCACATCGGCAGTAGGATATTTCTCTACCAACGCCTTCAGTGCTGCCTTGAAACCTTCGGCATCACCAGCCTGCACGTAAGTCAACGCATCCAGGAACATAAACTTAGGCATCAGGGTTGCCAGCGGATATTTGGCACTGACATTGCGGAAATTCCGGCGTACACTAACGGTATCGCTCGCCAGATAACTATTATAAGTTGCCTGATAGATAGAATCCTGGACGGAATCCATCATACGTATATTATATTCATAATTCGGATCGGAAATGGCAATCGTATAATCTTCATTCGGGAAGGCATTGATCATTTTTGCCTTATACTCGGCAGCCAAAGCCGTATTACCTGTACGAAGAGCCATCAGATAAACCTGATAATAACTTTCCAGACGATGCGAATTATCCGGGAAACGGCGTTCCAACTCTTCAAATGCTTCGATCGACAAAGGCAGATCTTCCAGTTTATCTTTATAGATCATAGCCATGTTATATAAACCGTCTTCGATAATTATATTCGAAGCATCCACTTCTTCCTGGGTAAAAGGCAATTGCTGCAAATAATACTCGCGTGATTTCGGGTCATCGGAAGCGACTTCCGGCAAACCGGCTTCCAGAGAATCGGCAGGCAAAGGTTGTCCGTCCGGTCCGACAACACCGGCTTCCCCCTCGGCCATTTCCGTCTCATCTAAAGGCTCTTCGTCAAACGTCGACATTTCTTTTTTACGTCGCCGCCAGTTATCTTCCAGCGTACGGCGTCCCCATTTACGTTGGAACTGAGCCTTCCCCTGCGATACCGTCGACGGATTATAGAAATAGAAAGCAGCACCACCCGATGAAGTCGGAAGAACAATTCCTCCTGTTTCCGTACCCGGGCGGTTTATACCGGTTCCTTTGGCTGCCTGATCAGCCAGGTAAGCCTCCTTTTCTGCTAAAGCCTTCGCTTCTTCTTCCTCCTTTTTAACCTGCTCGATGATTTTATCGATGGCTGCCAACCGTTCTGTTTCCGGCATCTTTGCCAATGTCTGCAAACTATCCTGCAGATGAACGGCTTCTACATGTACAACCAATTCATCAAGAACTGCAGACAGTTTCGAAACACGTTTAAAGTCTTTATATTCTTTCTGGATACCCGACAAAGCCCCGCTGAAACAAGGCTGGGCCTTTATATAATCGCGCATGGTAAAATAAAGATCCCCCAATTTAATCTGGCAAATCGCTTTTTCCAGCCCGTTCTGAGTACTTTTCTCAACGCCCAGTTCATAATTCTTTATCGCATTCGCCGTATCTTCCCTGTTCAGATAGACATTTCCCAACGCGTAATACACCTGATCCAGATAGTCTTTATTCTTATCGCTCTTCGCCATCCGGTGAAGCATCTTGACAACTTTCTGATAGTTAGCGCCTGAAAAGACTTCCGTCTGACGGATACGGGCGGCAAATTCCAGTTCGTAAGGAGGGCTGGCTTTAGCTACTTCGTTAAACATTTTATAAGCCAGTCCGTCCTGATCCTGTGCAGCATAAATTTGCCCTAACAGATATTTCATGCGGGTGCGCTGGAGCTTATTCTTTTCTGCTTTGATGGCTGTCTTAAAATAGGGGACGGCCTCATCGTACTGTTTACTTTTTACCAGATAATCGGCATAAACTGCGGCATACTGATTCAGGTTTTTCCGGGGAATCCCGTTGGTATTCAATTTCCCTAAAATATCTTCGGACTCATAGAACCAGTCCATCTCCGAATAACAGCGAGCCTGCCACAAACGGGCTTCAGCTACTACTTCTTCGTCTTGTGCATAATGCCGGGCAATATAGGAGAAGGTTGCAGATGCCTGCAGGAAGTCGGCATTATAGAATTGCCCCTGTCCGATCAGCAACCAGCATTTCTTCAGGAAAGGATTGTATTCTTCTTTTTCCTGGAAAGCGCGTTGTTTGGGATCGTTACGCCAACCCGGTTTTTTGGCCGGTTTCGCTTTGATCGAGTGGAGTTTGATGGCTTTATTGCCTTTCTCGATAGCACGGTCGAAAGGGCCGCCGGTCTCTTTCTTGTCTTTAGGTTGCGCACTGATCGGATACATGTGGATCATTTCGGAATAGCTTTCCTTATACCCGGTCTGCATGGAGTTCAAGGCTTCATCAAAAGAAGTCTTTCCGTTAAAATAGATGTTGTAACGGGATGTAAAAGAATGGTAGAACCGGCTTGCCTTGGTGTTTTTCTTCGTACTGCACGACCAAAGCAAGAGTACCACGAACAATGAAATTATATAGTAAAAACCTTTCTTCACGTATAATGTGCGCTCTTTATCATATAATAAACTGGAAAGAGACTGTTTTATTGCCTTTTCGTAAAGAATAATACAGCTTTAAGGATCAAAAAGATCATTACCAGCACCAGAATTATGAAAGCCCCCGAAGGCACGTTCAGGAAATAAGAAAGGACCAAACCGGTCACACAGCTCAGGAAACCAAGACCGATACTTCCCCAGATGATCTTTTTAAAGTCGGAGGTAAACAGATTAACCGTTATTTGCGGTAAGGTCAGCAAGCTCATTAATAACATAATACCGACCAGGCGGATAGAGAGTACGATGGTCAGTGCAATGAAGAACATCATCATATACTCGATCCATTTGACATGAATATGCTGCGTCTTGGCAAAGTCACTGTCGAAAGCGACATAAACAATTTCACGCAGGTAAAGGGAAAAGACCGCGATCAGAACAACAGCTAATGCAGCCACCCAGATGATGTCGGTCATAGAGATCGTCAGAATATTACCGAACAAATAAGCAGAGAGGTTCGGCGAATAGCCAGGGGTAAGGAAAATAAAAATAACCCCCAACGCCATACCTAACGCCCAGACACCGGCAATTGCCGAGTCTTCCCGAACGTTCTGCGTCTTGCTCGCCCACTCCACCCCGAAAGCGGACAGGACAGAAAAGAGCATCGCCATCAGGATGGGATTCGTCCCCAGGTAAAAACCAAGTCCCAGACCTCCGAAAGAGGCATGTGTTATACCGCCGCTAATAAATACCAGCCGACGTGCGACAACGTATGTCCCAACAATACCGCAGGTGATGGCAGTTAGCAAGCTGCCCAGCAAGGCATGTTGAAAAAAAGTATATTGTAATAGATCCATATTCATTCCGTATGATGGTTCGTCTTATTTGTGCAATCTTTTCTTTATATCCAGTACGAGGTGCAGAAAGTTTCACCAGTAAGAAACAACTATTTCACCGTATAGAAACAAGTGTTTCCCCTGATAAAACATAGTATTTTATTGTAATTTACTGTAAATCAGAAACAAATTACAGCATTTAAAAGATGCAGGTAACGATTTGGTTGCAAAAGTCTTGCTTTGGGTTACACTGTTTTGCATAGTTTCAAATAACTCATACAAATATAGTCATTGTTTGGAATATAGCCAAATTCACATATGATATTTTTCATATGTATTTGTATATTAACATTTTGTTTATTAATAGGCATAAGATTTGTATAAGGTTCTAAAATCTATATGTAGCCTTCAATCAGTTCGTTGTCAGAAGTATCGGCCACTATTTAGGGATACCATAAGACCTTTGCCGTATCGTCATCCACCTTTTTATTATAGGCAGTCACTCCGTAGGAGAAACTGCCCGATATGATATTCGGCACTATGGATATTATTCCTTTTTAGTAAGATACTCCTTTTCGTACCGTTTTGTAAGTTCAATAACCTGCCTGCATACTTCTTCCAGCTTACGGGTTTCTTCGGCGAGTTTATAGAGAAATGCAAGCGATTTCTTCTCCCCGTAAATGGTATGGATGGTCTTTACACATTGGTTATAGTTATTTCCTATCCTGCGGAATTGCTGATAGAAAGCGGTAAGCTGGGCGTAATACTCCTGCGCTTCCTTGTCAATCTTCACCACCTTGAACTCTCAGCCGAAGATGCGGGCGAAGATAAATTCGGCCTTGTTCTTCATACCCGATTGTTCAAACATCGTGAGGAATTTTTCATTTTCCTCACTGCTCAACCGCACAGAGTGGCGATGCACCCGTGGGTCCGCGAGCACTTTGTGCCCCGCTTTGTTTCTTACAAGCATTCTTTTCTTCATGACATGAATATTTTAGAAGGTTCGACTTGGGAGAACCGCCGTCCCCGAAAGACCTTTCGGGCGAGATTTTGAGGGCCTGAACTTCAAGTGAGGGCCTCAAAGTACACCTCGCTATATGCTGACGCATATTAAAATCCGGTCGGGCCGGATTAAGGGTCTGAAGCATTTGTCTTACGTTCTCTTTCGAGAACGGGCTGCGCTCTCCCGGCGACAAAGGTAGATAGTTTTTTCTGTCCGAGCATTATGGCGGTTCCCGCCAACAACCGCCAATAAATGACTTTGGAATTATGAATAGCTCTCTTGAGGTTTATTTGCAGCCGGATAGTCATTCGGCTACTTATTCGGATAGATGAAAAAACGGTTATCCGAATAAATGTTCGGGGAGTTTTCTTTTTGAAGAGCTATTCGATTAAGTATGTTTTCAGGCAAGCGTTCATAAGGCTGCCTATCCGCTTATACAGCCATACACATATAATGATATATAGACAAACAGATACTCGGATAGATGAATAGGAGCACAGATTATTAAACGGATGCTTACATAGACAACCGGATAGCTAAATAGCTATATAGCTGAATAGACAGATAGCTTTGTAGCTAAATAGCTATAAAACAAAACAGATAAGTGGACAGAGACCTGTCTGCCTGACTAAACAGATAAAGGTTGCTCTTATATGTTATCATTCAACCATTTCTAATCTTATAACTTTCTTGATATTCTATTCAACTGCGTAAGAATATTAAAAGTCGGGCAATCCCATAAGGACGGCCCGACTTTTTAATACGGTCACTTGTCAGGTGTGGGGTGTGGCAGGTCAGTCCACCGGTTCTCCGCCATAGCACAGACGGCAGATGTCACTATGGATTTCACGCATGATGTACTCCTGCATCCGTTTGCTGATGCGGCGGTTTTTGGAACGCATGAACAGTCTGTTTTCTATCAGACTGCAAAACTTCGTGCCTTCCTCGTCCACGATACAGAGTATCTGGTTCTCAAGGAAAAAATCCATGTCTGTGGAGTATTCCACGTTCGGGGAGATTCTTATGTATTTCATACGGTTACAATTATTTGGTGATTACGGTGGCGGTGTGGGTGGGGTCATACGCCCTTGTCCGTCTTGTCATTTTTGGAAAGAAAAGCCATACCGGATTTTATTTCCGGCATGGCTTTATTGGCATTTTAGGCCGCCTTATCACTTCCAGCGTTCCCTTTTTTCGTTCCGGTGAGTTTCCTCTCCTGCTTTTCTTCAGTCGGCTGCGCTTCGGCTTTTTGTGCTGGCGCCTTTTCCGCTTTCTTCATCTCCTTTATCCTCTCTCCCAAACGTTCGTGCCTTTTCTGATATTCTTCCTCGTGGGTGGCTTTGGCAAGTCCGTACTGGTCGGGGAAGTGCATGTTTGCGAAGTCCCTCAGTAGCTTGGATGCGTTATTGTCTCCGTAGCCGCCCTCGCAGAGGGAGTGGATGATGAAATCGCGTTTGATGACCGTCCTTTGTGCGTCCGTCAGTTTGGCTACAATCTTCATCCGCTGTTTCTCGTCCAACGGTATCGGCTGGTCTTTGATGCCGCAAAGCGGATAATGCTTCCTTTGCAGTTTGGTCAGCATGATGAAATAAAGCATTCTGTCCTCGTATTGCGTAAACGGACTTTCGGGATAGTCATTCTCACGGACTATCTTTTTCGTATCGGCAACAATCTTCTCGGTGGAGAGTTGTTTGAAACGCTTGTCCCGCTCCTGCAATGTCTCAATGGTGACGGGGGCGGTTTCCTTCCTGTTTATCTCCACATAGCAAAGTTCGGGTTCTGTCTGTCCCACTTTGACGTACGTCTTTATCCTGCCCTCTTCCTTTTTACGGTTGAGTTCTTCCACCTTTCGGGCGTATTCCTCGTTTTTCTGTTCAAAGGTCTGTACCGCTTGTTCATACTCTGTCGGTTCGGAGAACTGCTCCTTTTGCGGTGCTTCGGGTGCTTTGGGAAATTCCCTTGCCGACACGTTGTAATCGAGTTCTTTGATTTCATGCCCTTTCTTGTCCAATTTTTGGAGTGCCGTGTCGTTACGGCTTCCGTAATAAGGTCGGGCGATCACCAGCTTCGGATCGGATTTCAACAGTTTCTCCGTTTCCTTTGCCACATGCGCTGCGTTCTTGGCTTCCAGACATTTGCGGTTGGTACAATGTCCGCACCCGTTATGTTCGGCAAAAAGGTTGTAGTTGGCTGCGTTGTGTGCACACGCCTTGCATTCCGTCTTGTCGAACTTGTATTGTTCAAGGTCGGTTGTATAATATTTCTCAAAATGTTTCTTGAACAGATTGAGCGTGTAACCGCTCCAATCGTCCCTATTGCCCTGCTTCAGGTGGTTCTCGTACACGTCCTTTTGGATGTTGGCTTCATAGGTGCTTATTTCCTCGGCCACACTGACGGTGATTGTCCCGTTATCCAGCAGTTCACCGATAGGTGCATACAATTCGTTCAGTTTCAAACGTGTATAGATATATTTCTCGCTTCGTCCGAAACGTCCTGCCAATGAATAAATATCATATCTGCCCTTTTCAAGCAGGCGTTTGAACGCTTTCGCTTCCTCGGTGGGGCGTACCTGCTCACGCTGTAAATTTTCACTTAGTGACATATCTTCCGCTTCATCGTCTGTTACATTATTATATATGGTCGCCTTTATCGTCTTTGCCCCTGCAAGCAATGAGGCACGGTAGCGACGTTCACCGTAGATGATTTCGTAACCTCCTGCCGTGCGTGGGCGTACGGCTATGGCCTGCAAGACGCCTACTTCCCGAATGCTGTCCGCAAGTTCCTGCAAGGATGTGTCATTGAACGTCTTGCGGTGGTTGTCCGCACTTGGGCGTACGGCTGTGATGTCAAGGTCTGTTTCAGCCGTTGCCGTTGCAAGCGGTGTCTTGGGCGTGGTTTGTTGCGGTGTTTCTTCCACAACGGTGGGAACGGTTACGGTTTCGGGTGCTTCCGTCACTCCGGCAGTTGTGGGTATGTCCTTCCCACAGATTAACGTCATTGGCTTGGGGATGATTGCCAAAGCGGTTACTTTTACTGCCGTTTCTTTCTCTGATTTCTGAACTTTGTTGTTCTTCCGTGCATTCTTGTTCGTTTTCATAACTATAAACTTTAATGAGTTGATATTGATTGAATTACTTTCGATAGGTAGGGCGGTTTGTTCCGCCCTGCCTTTTCCGTCTCTATGCGTTGGCATACGTTGCGAGTGTCTCACGTACTTTCTGTTCCTGCTTCCTGCTGTATATCCATCCTGCACGCCTTTCACCGTTGTGGGTGAGGTTCGCACGGAACAGACCGTTCAAGCCTTTCAAAACGTCCTTTATCGGCTTGGTGTCCCCGAATACGGCTATCGCCTTTTCGCTGTATTCCACAATTTCAAGATTGAGCGTTGAGAGGTCTGCGGATGTTGTCGGCTGTGCTTCGGTTTCCCTTTGCGGTGCTTTCAGACAAATGTTGGCTTCACTCCCTGCGGTGTGGGCGTATCGTTCGATGAACTTTTCAAGGTCGTAAATCCGCTCTTTTGAAATCGTCCAACCGCTGTACTTGTTGCGTCCCAAATACATACCGTCCCCCATGCTGTAATTTTCACGGTGTTCGTACTCCTTGTCGTTCCTTGCCAGATAAGCCGTTCCCTCAAAATTGGCGGCATATTTGCGCATTTCGGAAAAGAGGTTTCGTGTATGGGTGGAAAAGCCCAAAATCACGGTTCTTTCTATACGGTAGTCGTAGTAGTCCGTATAGCTGTCACACTCGCTCACCCGTAATTCACCGATAATGGCGGCTTTCGCATCCGAAGGGATAAGGGGGCGCAAGCGTTCCGCTCCGATTTTTGCGGTGTGTTCGTTCCTCTGCCGTTCTTCCTCCGCTTTTCTGTCATCCTCCGTTTTCTTCTCCCTTGCCTTGGTGAGCAGGGCGGCTGTTTCCAACGGATCTAAAAACTTGGGGTTCGCATCGTCATAATACATGCCTATCCCGAATTTTTCCGACAAGGGCCGGATAAGGTCGGAAGTATGAAATTCGTACGTCCGCAAATTGACAAGATGATAGGTTATTCCCCACGTGCTGCGGCTTACTTCATACACTACATAGCTGTCGTAGCTGTAACCTTCCAGCATTACCACTTGATTGACTGAAACGGTCTGTTCGTCTCTGTCATAGCTTCTGTTCGCTCCCAATAAATGTACTTTGTTCATAATGAGTTGTTTTAATGATTAATATTTCGGTTCAGAGTATCACGCAAAAAAGAATGATGAAAAGGAGAAGCGCGAAGAGGGAAAGGAAAGCGGAAAGAATGCGCCACACGGCACGGATGAGGAAAAACACCACCGCCAAAACTACCAACGTGGGCAGAATACCGCCTAAACCCGTCACCACACCACTGACGAAGGCACACACGAAACGCACCGCCACATATACCACGAAACCGACCAACGGCCACTTCACCCGGATTTTTATGCCGGTTGGAGCGGAGCCGAAGCCTCGTTTCAAATCTTGCTGTATTTCTGTTCTCTTTTTCATAACATTGACTTTTTTTTTATGCCTTGTCGGTGGCTTCACCTTGCTCGTTTCAGGGGGCAGATACGGACGGGGAGAAAATATGCAAGGCTTTTGGTGAAAAATTTTCAACCGCCCCGCTGGACGGATTGAAAAATTTTTGCCAAAACCCGTAGGGCGCAAAGCGGCCTTGCAGATTTTTAGGGGCCCCGGCCGTAGCTTCGCACCCTGAACCATGCAAGGGGAAGTCATGACGGGGTAATAAAAATGAGGAAATCGTTATTTGAGGAAAAAGAGATAAGGAAATACAGCAAGATTCGAGAGGATTGCTATCGTCTCAATCAGTATATGACCATTCGCAACATGGTGTTAAACCCAACCGATTGAAACCATTTGGATGAGAGTTATTGTATAAGGGAAGACTTTCACGTATGGTTATGTGAGAGGTTTGGGCTGAAATACCCAGACCTACTTGATTTAAAGTCTTAGGTTATTATTTCTTTTTATGCCCTTGTGTCCAGCTTTGCATCCGTTTGGTTAATGCTTCTTTCAATGAATCCAAGAAAGGTGTCTTATTATTACGGATACGCATATCGCTGAATGTGCGTGAATGGTTAGAGTCCAATTCAATATTAAAAACGGTCTGGATATAGTTAAAAAGTTTTGCCAAAGGAATATCACCAAAGACTTTACGGCTATCCCAAGCGTAAATCTGTTCATAAAGTTCTGTTTTTGTCGCAACCCACGTGATACGGACGCGAGGTAAAGATTGTTCTAACCGGCGATTTTCCAATGCTTCAAGTTCCTTATTCAGATATACCATCAACATCTCGTTAGCTTTCAGCCTGGCGACCTTGAAATCACAATTAGTAGAAAACATCGGATCACGTTCGTAATGGAACGATTCCAGATAAAGAGCCGTGTCGATACGTCCTCGCAAATAGTAGATTGAATCCAAATGCGTCAAGCCTGAACGGTAATAACGCACGAAATCCGAGCGTTTTGTGTTGTAACGATTGATAGCCTTGATTTCATCAATCAGATAAGCCCGCTGTGAATCTACTCCTACCGGACGATTCATTTCGATATTATAGACCTTACGATAGTAAAGCAATCGGTAAAACAAACGAGGTTTTATTTCTTTGAAGAATTCTATTTCTTCCGCTTCATCTTTGAATGTATAGGAACCTATAAACTCTTTTACCTGTTGAAAAGCATTAGCCAATACTTGTGAGGCTTCAAGAGATTTCTTCATGATATTCAAGTCTGCGGACTCGATTTTCTTCAATTTCTTTTCAATCTCTTTTTCGAGATTATTGATAAACTCATTCATTTCTAATTTAGAACTTTATGATGTTTAGACTGTTTTACAATCAAAATGCTAATCTCATACAATACCCACATCGGCAATGCAACCAGCGAGAGCGTGAACACGTCCGATGCCGGGGTAATAACCGCAGCGATTACGAGAACAATCACGACGGCGTGTTTCCGATAGTGGCGCATGAAATCCGCTGAAAGAAACCCCAACTTGGTGAACAGCCACGATAGTATCGGAATATCGAAAACAATGCCCATTGCAAGACACATCATTACAAGTGTCGAGATATACGAATCGAGTGCGATCAGATTATCCACCTCGCCGCTCACCTGATAAGTTCCTAAAAAGCGGAATGTCAGCGGAAAGATCAAAAAGTAGCTGACGAGTACCCCCAGAGAGAACATCGCATAACCGCCTCCGACCATCCGCACTACATATCGTCGTTCATTATCATAGAGTGCCGGGGAAACGAACCGGAACAACTGGTAGAGCATATAAGGCGAAGCGCACAGTACTCCGGCACATAGGGCTGTCTTCATGTGGATGATGAACTGCTGCGCCAGCCCCATATTGATAAGCCGTACGGAAAACGGTTCCACCGCACCTCCCGCCCATACCGCCATGCGGTCGAGCAGCCGGTAGGTAACGAATCCGTCGTCTTTCGGTGCAAGTACGATGGCGAACAATTCTTCCTTGAAACAGAACGCCGCGATGCCGAATACGACGGCTACGGCGACAATCTTCACGATTGCCACCCGCAGCACATCTAAATGTTCCCAGCAAAGATTGTGTGTGCGTCCCCGTTACCATCGGTTATTTCTTTTGCTCGGTATCCTCAATCTCTTTTTCCACGCTGTTCATCCCCTCTTTGAAGGAACGCACGCCCTTACCGATTCCCTTCATTAGTTCGGGGATTTTTTTGCCGCCGAAAAACAGCAATACTACCAATACGATCAGTAGCACTTCCTGCATACCGATACCGCCGATAAATAGTGGTGTCATCATTATTATTTGCGAATTAACCCGTTTATCATTTCAAAGATTTCATTTTCATCAAGTTCCGTATCGCAAGGAATACAGCCGACTTGTTCACGGTTGATTATGCCATCGTAATACATATCCACCCCGAAATCGGAAAACAACGCTACCAGCTTCCTCGAAGATTCCTCTATGGAAGAATCGAAACCGAATACGTCGAGATAGTATTTTCCGACATCCTCCGCATGGCGTTTTCCCATCGCTTCGAGGAATCTCGGAAAAATAGACGTCAGGCTTCTACGGTAAGAACTGCCGAATAACTTTTCCGGAAGAAATTCCAACTCGTAAATGTCGTATGCGTAAGCCTCCTCTTTTCCTATGCCCATTCTGGACGAAGTGGAAAGAGATGCGCCCATCATAATAATACCTCTTGCATCAAGGTCATTCGGATTTTTCAGTAAAGTCTTCGTCGCTTCGAGTACGTTTTTGATATAAGAAATTCCTGCATCGTAGGACATCCGGTTTTTGTCACCCAAAATACACGCCGATAGTTGAACCAGTGTAACAAGTCCCGTATATGCGGTCATCTCTTTGTCTAAAGTCAGGGAATATTTGGGACAAAGAATAGCATAGTCGGCCGGTATGCCGTATGCCGTTCCGAAATCGTCCGTCTTCGAATCGACGGATACAGCCCCAAGTCCATTCTCCGAACCGCTGGACGGATAGGTCGGTATCAATACGAGCGGCAGTCGTTGCAGCCCGTAAGAAGGTTTCCCTTTCAGGTAATCCCACAAATCGGATTCATGGTAAAAGCCGAAAGTCATCAATTTGGCACTATCCATCACACTTGCGCCTCCGGCTCCGACAATCAGGGTTACGCCGTTGGACTTGGCAAACCGAATACCCTCTTGTATTTTGGAAAATTCCCTTGAAGAAGCTCCATATTCCACAAAATGAATGTCGGCATCGGTCAATGTTCGGATTATATCATCGTAGCACCCATTTCGTTTTACGGAACCGCTACCGTAAACAAACATCACTTTATGCCCTTTAGTCACTTCTGCGATAGTCTCCCGTATATCATTACGAAAGAGCAGTTTCGTATCGTTTCTGAAAATAAAATCTTTCATTATAATGTCTCTTGTTTAAGTTGTTCCACAAAGAAGTTTATTCGCTGCATTTGTGCCGGGATATTGATGCTTTGCGGGCAATGGTGTACGCATTGGTCGCAGCCGATGCAATGGTCGGCCTGCCGCAATTTCGGCACGGAACGGTCGTATCCGACGAGAAATGCCCATCGAGCTTTCCGATAATTCTCGTCCTGCGAAGAGACGGGAATATTCCCTTCGTTGATGCACTTATTGTAATGTGCGAATATGGCAGGAATATTCAATCCGTATGGACAAGGCATACAATACTGGCAGGCGGTACAGGGAACCGACGGGTATTTCAGCATAGTCTGCGCCGTATCTTCCAAGAGTGCCAACTCCTCTTCTGTACAAGGATCGAGCGGCGAGAAGGTACGGATATTGTCCTGCAAATGTTCCATATAGGTCATGCCGCTCAATACGGTCAATACCTTTGGAAACGAACCCGCAAAACGAAATGCCCACGAAGCGATACTATCTTCCGGGCAACGCTGTTTGAGCCTGCCGTTCAGGTAGTTGGTCAGCGTGGTAAGTCTGCCGCCCAACAGCGGCTCCATTACAATAGCCGGTATATCACGTTTCTCCAACTCGGCATAGAGGTATTCCGCGTTGAAATTCATACCTGAAGCGTGCCGGTAGTCCATATAGTTCAGTTGGATTTGCACAAAATCCCATTTGAACTCATCGTGTCGGGAGAGCAGGTAATCGAACACTTTCACATCCCCGTGATAGGAGAAACCCAAATGCCGGATACGCCCCGCTTCCCGTTCTTTAAGCAGAAAGTCGAGCAGTCCGTTATCAAAAAAACGCTCCATCAAAAAAGGCATACCGCTCCCGATACCTACTATATGGAGCAGGTAATAATCGAAGTAATCGGCCTGCAACTCCTCGAACGACCGGCGGTACATCTTTACCGAAGCATCGAACAGCTCTTCGGGAGACAACCCTTGCCCGGCCAAACGGTGGTTCGACATCTTCGTTGTCAGATAGTACGAATTGCGCGGATGGCGCTTCAATGCTGTTCCGGTGGCTTTCTCTGAAAGCCCGCGACAATAGGGAGGAGCCGTATCGAAATAATTCACTCCATGCGCTAGAGCATAATCTACCAATCCGTTGACTGCTTCTTGGTCGATAACTTCTCCGGTTCCATCCGGCGACGGCATCATAGGCCAGCGCATACAGCCATAGCCGAGTAGCGAAATCTGCTCTCCCGTTTTCGGATCGATACGATAGGTCATCTTATCGGTCGGGACTTCGCCTTGTGCGCTACCTCCGGTTCCGGCATCCCGAAAGGAACATCCCGCAACCGTCGTTGCAGACACTGCAGTAACTCCGGCTCCCAACCGCTTCAGGAACTCACGCCGGTCTATCCTATGTTTATCTGTTTTTTCCATACTGTTATCTGATTTTATATGATTCTATGGGCTTCGTGTCCCTCGACATAAATGGCACTGAACGGACGTGCCGGACACAGATTTTCACACGCACCGCACCCGATACACCGTTCGGTATCCACCATCGGTATCAAGGGCGAGAAATCATCGTCGGGGATGGAGGGTATCATCGAGATTGCTCCCGCCGGACAATGTCTGGCGCAATTACCGCATTGCACGCCGTCTGTCAGGACAACGCAATTCTCCTTTACCCATACGGCATGGCCGATCTGTATAGCGGACTTTTCTTCAGCAGAAACCTTTCGGATTGCTCCAGCCGGGCAAACCTCCGAACATTTCGTACATTCGGGACGACAATAACCGCGTTCATAAGAAGATTCCGGTTGCATAAGCGTTTCCAACCGGGAGGAAGGGCGCAGTACCCCGTTCGGGCAGACCGACACGCATAACTGGCAGCCCGTGCAACGACGATTCATATTACACAGGCTACCTGCTCCGGGAGGGACAAGAGGTGTGGTGCGCTTCGGAATTTTCTTGTCGAGAATAACAGCCAGCCCGCCGTCCACATTCTTTTCCTGCGCTTTGGCCGCAGCAGTACCGAGAAGAAGAGCAACCCCGGTGAGGAAATGGCGTCGGGAAGGATTCTGTTCCTCTGTTTTAGATGATAGCACGGCTGCCCGTTCCCGTCGTCGGGTATAAGAGATGGCCCCGTGTTTGCAGGCATCGAGACAATCCATGCAAGCCACACAACGCGAATGGTCTATCTCGTGATTCTTGTAGTCGATACAAGACGCCTTGCATTTTCGGGCGCACAAACTGCACGAGGTGCATTTCTTGGGATCAATGACCGGACGTAAAAGTGCATATTTCGAGAGCAAACCAAGTACAGTACCTACCGGACAAACCGTATTGCAGTAGGTACGTCCGTTACGCCATGCCAAGACAAATAACAGGATACAAGTAACAATGGCTATAATGAATGTCGGCAGGCTTCTCATCCAGACCTCCGTTTCATAAAAGGTGTAACTTTCGGCTCTCTCGGCAAGGTAGGCCAAGAGGTTGTTTCCCCATCCATAAAACGGAGCCAGTAAATTTTGGGCAATCCGACCGTAAGCACTGTACGGAGCTATCAAGGCGACCAGCGAACCTGCGCCTGCTGCTATCGCCACGAGGAAAAGAGCCAATACGCCGTACCTGATTCCAGATTTTGCCGGAGAATAGGAAAAACGGTTTTTTCCTTTTTTACGCCGACTGCCTACCCACGAAACAATATCCTGCATGACACCCAGCGGGCAGATGACGGAGCAATAAATGCGACCGAAAAGCAGTGTCAGCACAACGAGCAGAGCCACGACACCTACATTCAAGGCCAGCAGAGCAGGTAAGAATTGTATTTTTGCCATCCATCCCATCCATGTATGCCACCCTCCCGTGAAGTCGAGAAACAGCAACGTGACAGACACAAAAAAGATGATTGCCAGTATAGCCCTTATTTTCCGTAACATAGCTATCATTTAAGGGTTTTCATATCTATCACATACCTGAATTTTACATCTCCATCCACGACCTTCTGATAGGCTTCAGTAATCGTTTTTCCGTCAGCCGGAATAATTTCGACTTCAGGATAGATACCGTTGGCGACCGAATAGTCTAACATCTCCTGCGTCTCCTTGATTCCCCCAATCTGGGAACCGAAAATCTTGCGATTGGAGTTCATTACGATGGCATTTACCGGAATACTCGGCATATTGGCTGCCGAGGGGATTCCGACGATAGCGAGCTGACCGTCCAGCTTCAACATTTTCACATACATTACCGGATCATACTTGGCGGGAATGGTGGAGAGAATGAAATCGTATTGCTTGTTCAACCCTTGCAATTCATCGCTGTTGTTCACATTGACATAACGGGTAGCCCCCATGCGTGCGGCATCCGCACGTTTTGCTTCCGTTACATCGAATACGGTCACATCAGCTCCCAATTTCACAAGATACTGCACAGCCAAGTGTCCCAACCCGCCGAATCCGGCGACACTGACCTTATCACCTTTCTTGATACCTACATTACGGATAGGCGAATAGGTCGTGATTCCGGCGCAGAGTAGTGGCGCGACTTTTTCGATTTCGGCATTTGCCGGAATCTTGATGGCGAAGTCTTCCGCTACAACGTAGTTGTCGGAATAACCGCCCTGCGTCGGCTCGTTACCGTTATAGCGGTCTATGTCATGGTAGGTCATGATAGCCCCTTCCTCGCAATACTGCTCCAGATCATGTTCGCAAGCCTCGCAATGACGGCATGAACCGATCATGCACCCGATACCGGCATAGTCGCCTACCTTGAATTTCGTGACGTTGCGGCCTACTTTCACCACACGTCCGGCAATCTCGTGTCCGGGAACCATCGGGTATTTTTCAGGCCCCCAATCCTCGCGGACATGGTGGATGTCGCTATGACAGATACCCGCGTAGAGAATTTCAATCTGGATTTCATTATCGCCGACAGCGTGGCGAGTAAATGCGTATGGTTTGAACTGACCGTCGTTCTTGAAAACGGCGAATCCTTTGGTCAGCACGCCTCCGACACCTTGTGCCGAGGCTGTCATTGTGCATACTGTACACATAATTGCTAAAATGATATTTCGTTTCATATTGATATTATTGCTTATTCTCATTGGTATTATTGGATGATATGGATGTCGCGCAACCAACTTTCTACGCCACCGCCCGTATAGGTACGCAGATGAACCGAAGCGGGCGTCACCTCATGAATCTTGTCGATGGATTGCTGGAGATATTCTGTCGAGCCGTAAGTGAAGAACGGGATAACGATCTTACCTTCGAGGTCGTAGTTTTCGAGGAACGTACAGACGACCATTGCCGGATTGTGCCACCATATCGGCGAACCGACAAAAATCACATCGTATTCGTCGATATTTTCAGGCAGATTGCCGACACCGGGACGCAGGTTGTTGTACGATTCGTTCTGGATACGGTCGCTGTCGTCATAGGGATTCGAGGCATAAGGTTCGGACGCCTCGATACGATAAACGTCCGCACCGGTCGCCGCCACGATCTCCTCGGCTCTCCGCTGGGTATTGCCCGTAGCGGAAAAGTAAGCCACTAAAATTTTGCGGCTACCATCGTATTCGATCTCATCGGAAGGATAATCCGCATCGAAATCATCCTTGTCACACGCGCTTGCCAGCGTCATTATAGCCAGTACCATAAATACATAATAAAAAAATGTTCGTTTCATAATCATATTGTTTTTGAAGTTATTGTCTGTTGGCTCTTATAATGTCATTCAGTGAAATATCCGGATGGCGGTATCGCGCATCGGGATTTTTCTCTCCCGCACGGAGTGTGATGGCTTTTTGCGGACAATTCTGAACGCAGGAGAGGCAATATTCACAGGCTCCTTTGCATTGAACACCTTCGCCCGTCAAGGTGTAGTTCCGGCGCGGGCATACCTTTACACAGATTCCACAGCCGATACAGTTTTCCTTGATGACAAGCAACTTTTCGGCGGAAGGGGAAAGAGTGTGTCCCGCACGTTGCATGAACTCGGCGTGCTGCTGTCGTTCCTCCTCGGTAACGGGTTGTATCCAGTGCTTGCGTGCCTGTATGTCCTGCATGATTTCGGCTATTTGCTTGTCTTCCTGCTTGTCGATTTTTACCTGTTCATTCATATCGAATGACGGGAGAAAGTTATCCACCATTTTCAGGGTGGTGATATAGTCGAAGCGCGTCCCGTTTTCTGTTGCCAGATTGTTCCACAATTCGGTCGCGCTGCACTTGCGGTTGCCGTAGGTAAGGATGGAAAACAGGTAAGGGGCTTTCAGCCGGGCTTTCCGGATAAACTCCTGCACCATTTGCGGGGCAAGATGTCCGTAAATGGGGTAAACGATACCTATTTCATCCGCCTCGAACTCCAGCTTGTCCTGCCTGATAATCTGCGGAATACTCAACGGATTTTCCGCGAATTTCCGAGCCACGTAGAGGCAGTTCCCGGTTCCCGTGAAATAGAATACCAGACGTCTCTTTTTCTCTTCCGTGCAGGACGTGATAGAGGAGAGCCCGGATGCGGTCAATGCCAACCCTGCCAATGTAGTTCCCATACATTTGAGAGCTTCTCTTCTGGTTATTTTTTCATTGTTCATATTCGTATTAAAACTACTTGTTATTCATTTCTTTATCTGATGCAAAATTACGTCAGACCAGCAAGGGAGACCTTATATGAATTACGGATTGGCGTATAATTATTACAGATTGAAATTATACTTGAAAAAGTATCCTCATTTAACTTTATATATCCCTTATTAAGCAAGTTACCCGGCCGGAAATCCGGTCGGGTAACTTATTGGATAGGTTTGAACCGTTATCATTTATTCGGCCATTCCGATTCTTTTCAGCCAGTTCAAGACATTAGGTTTCGCTTCGCTGACACGGTCACGGGGAATTGCATAACCATCCAACACGGAGGCTTTAGGCTCCAACTCCCGTATGGTCTTGATGGCATCCGAGAAACGGCTGCCGCCATGCGTACAGAAAGGGATAACGGTTTTACCACCGAAGTCGTATTCGTCGAAGAACGAGTATAGCGGCATCGGCATATCGTACCACCAGTTGGGGAATCCAATGAAGACCACATCGTAGTCATTGAGATTTTTGATGTGTGTAGCCAGCTTTGGACGGGCATTGTTGTCTATCTCGACCTTTGCCGCATCGATCAATGCCTTATGCGAGCCGGGATAGGTGTGTACGGTCTTTATCTCGAAAAGGTCGCTACCCGTAGCTTCCCCGATGACGGATGCGATGTATTGCGTATTCCCCATTACTTTACCATTGGAAATAAGGCGGCTGGCTCCGGAAGAAGCATCCACTCCATCCGTTTCGGGAACGGAGAAATAAACCACCAAAGCTTTTCCTTTAGTATTTTGAGAGGTCGATTTTACTTGTTGCCCGGATAGGGATTGCGCTACATTTGTACTCTCCGATACGGTCTCGTTCCCAGCAGCCCAACAATAGGCCGTTATCGTACAAGCAATGATTGCCAGTACACTCATTGTTATAATTCCTTTTTTCATTTTTTACTTGTTTTATAAGTCTATTCAATAATTCCAATTCGACGCAACCAGCCTTCCGTACCGTTTGCACTGCCCGGCATATCAATACCCGCATCGTCGGGACGCCCCGGCGTCGTAATGTCGTCCGCATCGAGGTCTTCGGGAAGTGTTTCCGGAATATGCTTTGAGCCAGGTGTTACCTTATAAATTTTCTGCATGGATTCGTTCAGATAGGTAGTAGCTCCATAGGTAAAGAACGGAATGACAACCTTATCTTTCAAGTCGTATGCTTCGAGGAACGTGCAGACTACCATCGCAGGTTGATGCCACCAACAAGGCGAACCGACGAAAATCGTATCATATTTCGCAATCGTTTCCTCATCAAGCAGGTTCGCCACTCCGGGACGCAGGTCGTTGTAGGCTTCACGCTGGATGCGGTCGCTGTCATCGTAAGGATTTGCGGCATACGGTTCGGCAGCCTCAATCCGATGGATGTCAGCACCCGTAAGCTCCACGATTCGTTCCGCTACGGCCCCGGTGTGTCCTTCAGCGGAGAAGTAAACCACAAGCATATTGCCGTTCCTGGACGGAGTATTGGGTTCATCTGGGTTAGTCGGATTTTCAAAATCATCGGGATTTTCTTCATCGCCCGGTTCTTCGGGAGTGGAGGGTTGCTCCGTTGGCGACATAGGATCATCATCGGGAGAACAAGCGGCCATAGTCGTCAGAGAAAGGAGCAAGAGCGGGATAAAAAGTAACTTTTTCATATTCAATCTGTTTTTTGATGTTTATTTATGGTTGTACTCTTCTTCGGCTACGGGAGCATACCACTGGGTAGCACCCAAATGAACCTTTGTATTGATTGCTATATGCGTGAATCCGCTGTCGGAAGCCGCCCCGTGCCAATGCACCACGTCTGCCGGAATAGCGACCACGTCACCGGGATTCAAAACTTGTATGGGTTTCCCCTTTTCCTGATAGTAACCTTTTCCGGCAGTGGCGATCAGAATCTGGCCGCCCGGATGCGAGTGCCAACTGTTTCGGGCTTTCGGCTCGAATATCACATCGGACACTACTACATCGAATGTTTCACTGTCGGTCATCAACCGTTGGAGGTAGGCCGTGCCGTTGAAATTAGTACCTTCAATGACATTTCCTTTGGGAAAGATGGAAGAAGGTGCGGCAGGCTGGATTGTTTCAACCTTGTTTTCTGGTTTCGGGGTACAAGCACCGAGTGCCGCAACCAGTAAAAATAAGCAAGTTATCTTTTTCATATCGAATCGTTATTTTAGATATTGTTTGAAGAAAGCGTCCAGTTTCGGAAGTGTGATTTTCAGATATTCCGGCTGGTCATACAAATCCACGTGCGTTGCTGCGGGTACGACGAACAGCTCTTTCGGTTCGGCAGCTTTCTCGTATGCGTCTTCCGAGAAATATTTCGACACCGCATTTTCTCCCACGATGAAAAGTACAGGGCGCGGCGATATGGTCTCGATTTGCGCGAACGGGAAGAAGTTCATCATCGGCGCAAGGCTCGTGTAGGAGTAATAACCCGTAGAGTTGGGATGCTGTCCGCGCTCGGGATTGTCGTAATAATCGAGGAAATCGATGGCAAACTTCGGCGTATTCTCATCCACTTTTTCAGGTAGGGCGCGAATATCCCGACGTGTGGCTCCGCCATATTCCGCCGTGCGCTGACGACCGATCTCATCGAGAATCGCCATACGCTGCTCGTAGGTCTGCGTGTCGCCCACACCCTGACGGCGGGCACGTCCCATGTCGTACATACTGATGGTGGCAAGAGCCTTGATACGATGGTCTATCTGCGTAGCACTGACAGAATAACATCCTCCGCCACAGATACCGATTACGCCGATTTTGTCGGCATCAACAGCCGGGTGGTTCGTGAGAAAATCGACCGCCGCGCTGAAATCTTCCACCCTCACTTCGGGCGATTCCATACGACGCGGATAACCGCCGCTCTCACCGTAATAGGACGCATCGAACGCCAATGTCACATAACCCATTTCCGCCAGAAGGCGGGCATGAAGTCCTGAAGTCTGCTCCTTGACACCACCGAAAGGATGCCCAACGATGATGGCGGCATATTTCTTTGCCGAATCATAGTTTGCAGGGAAATAAAGATCGCCGACCACATCAATCAGGAAACGGTTGTGGAAAGTCACTTTTTGTTTCTTCACGCCATTCTCGACTGTCTCGACCAGTGTTTCCGGGTTGGCAATCAATTCTTTGCTTTGCAACAATTCGTTCAAAACCAGTCTGCCGCCATCGGCTTCGCTGCGTCCGACGTGCTTTTCGACAATGGCCAGCACACCGCGTAATTCATCCGGTGTTACACCTACATTCAGCGCAATACCCATGTGTCCTTTCAGCATTGGTTCTACGCCTTTACCCAACGAGGCTATCACGGCAACGGTCGTCAGCTCTCGTTCGGCATAGGTCAATACATCCCGCTCGAAAAGGTCGGCAAAGAGATGTTCTTTGAGGAATACCTCGATTTCCGGAGCCAGTACAGCATAGTCGGCTTTCGGTGCATCTGACGGAACGCCTGAAATTTCTGCGAGAATGTCACGTCCGCGTTCATACTTACGGCGGGTATCGGTTATCGGCGACGCTTCACGTCCCCAATCGTCTTCGATACCTTTTGCCTTACGCTCGTCGAGTACCGCAACTAACGTTTGCAGTCCGCGCAGGGCACGGGGAAAACCACAATAGGCGTAGGCGTGTACCATCACTTCTTTCAGCTCACTGACGGTCATGCCGTCATTCAACCCGTCAATAAGGGCGGTTGTCAGTTTGTCGAGGTCTCCCGTACTTGTAAGGGCTGCGACCTCTGCAATGTGTTGTCGTTTACTGTCCATAACTTGTTCTGCTTTCGGTGTTTGAGAGGCTGCGATTCCGCATCCGAAAAAAACACCGAATAGGGTTGTCATAATTTTCAATTTTATTTTCATAATCTCTATCATTTTATTTATCTGTTTTACCTGATGCAAAATTAGGCTGGAATTTTCGCCCAGACTGGTCATGAATTACGGTTTGAAGGATAATTATTACGGTTTTTATAGTTCACTGACTGCAAAAACGTACACAGTAATTGAGTAGCAATTCGATATGCGAAGCGATGATCGTTGCGCTATGCCGGTCGATGGCATGGTGCAACTCTTCTCCGATTTCCCGCAGATTATCGGTTATGATTCTCCTTTCGTGCTCCGACAATGCACCCTTACAGCAGCAGCGTTTCGGGTAGGTCTCGATACGGTTTTCAAGCGATGTGTCGCATAACAAATCGGGATGAAACAACACACCCGAATAGCATCCGGTATGTCGATGCCGGTTCGAGGGTATTTCAACCGTTTCGCCGGGATAAACCAGTCGCAGCCACTCTTTTTCAGATGCTTTTTCTTGCTCTGAATCGTTGTAATACAACAGTCCGTAAAAATTGCACATCATCCGGATATCCTCGGTCAGATTTGCTTTTGACAAATCGACCATACAGATCAACGGATGCAGTGTTTCATGCCCCGTCAATTTATTGAACCTATCAATGGTCATAAGTCCCGAATTATTCATTTGTATCATTGTTCTTTCTTTTATTCAGTTTTCCACGATGCAAAATTACAGGTTGTCCGAGTGCTTCATAGGGTATGAATTACGGTTTCATGTATAATTATTACAGATTGGAACCGATAAGCCAAAGATATTTTCTACATTTGCATAGAAACAATGAAAGAGACTGTTATGGAGAAGATTATGCAACTGAAAACGATAAAGGAGTACAATGATTACATGGGTATGGAAACGAGGCATCCGTTGGTTAGCGTCATAGAAGGAAGCCGTATGCCGCACCCTGTACCCCATGCACGCAAGCACGTGGGAATGTATGTGGTCTTCCTGAAAGAATTACGATGTACGGACGATTTGACCTATGGCCGACGCTCCTACGATTTTCAAGAAAATACGTTGGTGTTTATCGCTCCGGGGCAAGTGTTCGGACATGAAGCCGACGGAACGACTTTTACCGGTTCGGGCTGGTGTCTGCTGTTCCATCCCGACTTGCTGCGGGGCACGCCGCTCGGCCGCCATATGCAGGATTATACTTTTTTCTCCTATGCCGCCAATGAAGCGTTGCACCTCTCCAAGCAGGAGCAGCAGACCGTCATCGACTGTCTGACAAAAATCGACGAGGAGACATATGACAAGGCAGATCGCCACAGCAACCTGATTATCGCTTCTGCCATCGAATTGTTGCTCAACTATTGCATCCGTTTCTATGACCGACAATTCATTACCCGCAAAAAAGAGAACAAGGATACGCTCGGTTCTTTCGAAGCCTTGCTGAATGACTATTTCATTTCGGATAAACCCTCTAAATTCGGTACACCAACCGTTGCTTATTGTGCTGACCAGTTGCATCTGTCTGCGAATTATTTCGGAGATTTGATTAAAAAAGAGACCGGTTTATCTGCACAAGAATATATATTGGCAAAAACAATGGATACAGCAAAAGAGCTGCTTGCCGATCCTACAAAATCTGTCAGTGATGTGGCTTATGCTTTGGGGTATCAATATCCGCAGTATTTCAGCAAGGCTTTCAAGCGTGTCGTGGGATGTTCGCCGAATGAATACAGAAAATTAAATTAACTTATAAATAACTATGTAATAATTGATTAAGAAAAAATACTTATGATTCTTCCTTTAGCATTCATCTTGTTACCGACATAATAATCATTTTTCTTCGCTAATAGGTAAATGTGTATCGCAATACTTCTTTCTATATTGCAAAGGAGTCATATTATGATATTGCTGAAACAACTTGCTCAAGTAGCACGGGTCGGTATAGCCCATTCTGTTTGAAATCTCTTTAATGCTCATTTGAGTGCCGACAAGCATGTCTTCCACCGTTTTCAACCTGCTTTTTTGGATGTACTGTTTGAAATCCTCTCCAAAATTCCGTTTAAAGAAACGTCCTGCATAAGTGGGGGAAAGGTGAAATTTTTCAGCCACAATATTCAATTTCAGGAGTTCGGGCTGGTGGATATGCTGCCTGATGTATTTTAGCATATACTGTGCCTTGCTACTGTCCGCATTATCATGCTCCGGGGCCAATGTGGAAAGATTTCTTACAGCAAGCACAATGACACTGTTCACGTAGTAGTTCAGCAGATAGCCCGACATCATTTTCTTTTCAGATACCTCCCTGACAATTAGCTCAATCAAACTGTGAAGCATTTCCGCATCACTCTGTTGAAACCGGATACAGTATCCGGCTTGTATGTCGAGAGCCCCTTCAGCATATCTGTTTATATAATCGGTCACATAATTCTCCGTGAACCGGATAAACAAATAACGACTATGTGAACAAGTCCGAAACAGGTGAACTCTATTGGGCGGTATCAGGCATAAGTCGGCGGCACAATAGTTATGATGTTCTTCCCCGCCATTTACGGAATTGACAACAAAACTTCCGGTACCTTCCAGAATATAAGCCATTTCGAAAAAAGAATGCTGGTGCTCTCCAATCGGAAATGTATCGTGCTCCCTTAAAAGTATTTCAACCGGCTGATATAGATTTTCTTTCCACATAGCTTATTTTTCCATGTTTATGGTACAAAAATACAATAATCTTCATTTCCATGACATTTAACTTTGCACAAAAAAAACAGAAACATGAGAATATTAAAATTTATAGTAACATTTATTTTACTTATGGGAAGTGTATCTAATAGTTTAGCACAAGTATCTTCAGGAAGGCTGAAAGATAAAGTTGCAATTGTAACGGGAGCTGCATCCGGCAATGGAAAGGCAATAGCTGTCTTATTCGCCAATGAGGGAGCAAAAGTTATTCTGGCAGACATCAACGGTATAGAAGTAAGGAAGATTGCAGACACGTTGCAACAAAACCAATCGGACGTTATACCGGTTGAAGTGGATGTAACCAGAGAAGATGATGTACAGCGGATGATAAACTCGGCTTTAGAGCGATTTGGACGGATTGATATTCTGGTAAACAATGCCGGAGTTTTTGATGAACTTCTTCCGGCAGGCGAGGTCAGCGATGAGATTTGGGACAGAGTGATTTCTACAAATCTTACAGCGCCGATGCGTGGAATCCGTGCCGTTATTCCTGTATTTGAAAAACAAGGAGGAGGAGTCATTGTGAATACAGCTTCCATTGCCGGCTTTACGGGAGCAAGGGGTGGAGGGGCAGCCTACGTAGCCTCCAAGCATGGCCTGATAGGACTGACAAAAAATGTGGCATTTAATTATAAGGACAAGAATATCCGTTGTAATGCGGTGGCACCGGGCAGAGTCGAGACAAACCTGCGGGTAAACAGTGAGAACTTAATCGGATCAAAAACGGCTCATGACAAATCCATTGATAATTGGAGAGACATCGAGACCAAAGTTTCGGAAGGTTATATCACTAATATGCGGAAATGCACTCCTGATGAGATAGCCAAAGTTGTACTTTTTCTGGCATCTGACGAGGCCTCTTTTGTCAACGGTTCCATATTTGTAGCAGACGGAGGTTGGACTTCTTATTAAAGACATAACAATAGCATATGGAAAAGATTTGTTGGAAAGGACATGCCGCCATGTTCGGGGCAAATGCCATGTGGGGGTTGATGTCTCCCATGTCCAAATTTATCATGTTGGGAGGAGCTGTTACGCCTCTTGTCGTAACTGATTTACGTATCGGGGGTGCGATGGTTCTCTTCTGGATAGCTTCTTTTTTTCAAAAACCGGAACATGTCAGCCATAAAGACTTGGCAAGCCTGTTTGTTGCCGCCCTTTTAGGTATTGTATTCAATCAAGGTTGTTTCATATTCGGTGTCAGTCTAAGCTCACCCGGTGATGCCTCCATTATTACTACCAGTATGCCTCTATGGGCTATGGTACTGGCTGCATTGATACTGAAAGAGCCCATTACGGGCAAGAAGGTGCTGGGCATTGCGGCCGGAGCGAGCGGTGCATTGCTGCTGATACTCGGAAACGGGCAGCATGAGCAAGGAGCATCGGCAGCAACCGCGGGTGGCACAATGATATGGGGCGATTTGCTGGTGTTGCTGGCACAGTTCTGCTATGCCCTTTACATCGTATTGTATAAGGATTTCGTGAACAAATATTCGCTGGTGACCATTATGAAGTGGATGTTCACCTATTCGTTCATATGTGTCCTTCCGTTTTCAGCCGGCAGCCTGATGCGTACAGATTGGAGCAGCCTGCATCTTCCCGAACTGGGTGGCTTGTCCTTTATTGTCGTGGGAGCTACCTTCATCAGCTACATGCTGATTGTGGTCGGACAGAAGAATCTCCGTCCCACCGTGGCGGGTATGTACAACTATATCCAACCACTTATTGCCTGCATTGTTGCCGTTTGTTGGGGTATGGACTCTTTCAATTTCATCAAGGGCATGGCTGTTATCTTCATTTTCGGTGGTGTCTATCTGGTTACTTCGAGCCGGAGCAGGAAGGAACTGGAGTCCTATAAAGCTATACGTACAAAGGAGAAAGTCGGATGAATATGATGAGAAAATACATCTTAGGATTAGTAAAAACAATGGATGCAGCAAAAGAATTGCTTGCTGAGCCTACAAAATCTGTCAGTAATGTTCCTTACGCTTTGAGGTATCAATATCCAGTACTTCAGCAAGGCTTTCAAGCGTATCGCGGGATGTTCTCCGAATGAATACAGAACATTTAATTAGGATATTATTTGATTTTTGAAAAAGCCTAAAAAATAGAGAAATGGAATACCGATATTTGTTTTCTTTATTAGTTAAATAGATTGTTATGTAATAGATTATTATATGATAAACATACCGTAGTCGGTATTTATTGAGACAATATTAAAAATCATGTAATTTTATCCCGTTTTTTTCTGAAAAGAGAAAAACGGGTATTTTATTATGGCTCAATAGGTCAATAATTACGCTTTATCTGCTATTAATACCCTATATCCATCTGAATGAAAACAAATACCGAGTGTACAATTATTTGGGGGAGAAATACTATTTAATTCTAATTCAATATAACTTGCTATTTATCAGTATGTAATATAAATTAAAATATAATCATACCGACCTCGTTTTTAGCTATCTATATAATCCCGAACTTTGCAAAAGATAAAAATGAGGATATATGGAAGTTTGTACTTACTCTTGACGTTTTTATGATAATTTAGTCGGAGGCGATGATTTATAAAACCTAAAATGTGATATGATGAAAATATTAACAAATGCACTCCTTTTCAACCTATTTGCCTCCTACTTGGAGGGCATGGTACAAGTAGCGGAAGAATTGCCTGCTGCTTATGATAATTTTGTAACTCTGCTTGGAGGACTTCCACAAAGCGAGAACCTAATATTGAAGTTACGTCGCTTGAATTATACCAAAATAGAGCTGGTTTCTATGCAAATAGCATCGGAGCAAATGTTGGAGAAAAGGCATATTTTGTACGATGTGTTTATCGGTAAGGCATTATCTCTTCTCGATACAGAGATAGAAATGGTTAAAGAGTTATTTAAATTGGGGAATATTATCCCCGAATTGAAATCGGAAATAATGAAAGATACAAAAGATAAATCTGTTATCATGTTGACCTGGAACGGTACAGACAGTGATTTGATTGAACTGGTGGCTGCGTTGATGGCAGCCGGTGCAATAAGCTCGAAAAATGGTGGCAAACTGACTGTGATAAGTGTAATTCGGGCTTTTGAGGATATGTTTCATCTGAAAATAAATGCATTATATACCAAACGGGGAAAAGTGTTTGATCGTTGTACAGACACTACTCCTTTTATTGATTCCTTGCGTGTAAGCTATAACCGGATGCTGGAGAAACGGTTAATTTAAAAGTCATACGCCAACGGATGTCAAAATCCGACTTTGATTCCGCACATTTGTTTTTACCGGAGAGTATGACTTATTTTGCCGGAGAAAACATCAAAATGTATAAACTAAAAACATCATGTATGGAACTGACTATTATTGAAACAAGCGCGTATCTGGAAATGAGGAAACAGTTCAGTCTGCTGGCGGTACAGTTGGAAGACTTCCGTAAAAAGGTTGCCTCACCCGCACCGGATAAATGATTGGACGCACAAGAGGTATGTCTGGCTCTGAAAATATCGAAGAGATGCCTGCAAAATTACAGGGACAACGGCCTTATCCCTTATTCAAACATAGGTGGGAAATTCTTCTATCGGGAAACGGATATTCAGGAGATATTGAGTGAAGGACTTGTAAAAAGGAAATAGGCTATGGCAGACATTATCACAAAGGATTCGGAAGAGTTCAAGGAACTGACCGGATGGATAAGGAGAGCGGGTAAGGCGGCTGAGGAAGCCACGGCAAGAATACGTCCCACGATTGCGGATGAGCATTACCTGACTGGAGATGATGTGTGCGAGAGACTGCACATCTCACGGCGGACGCTACAAACCTTGCGTGACGAAAACATGGTGTCCTATACTACCATCGGCGGAAAGATTCTTTATCCCGAAAGCGGACTGTATGAGGTGTTAAAAAAGAACTATCGGGATTTCCGAAGGTTCAGGAAATAAAGAAAAGACAAAAGGAATGTCCCTCCGGCCTACCGGCTGAAGGGGCATTCCTTTTGGTCGGTCTTAGACGGCCAGTTTGTAAACATGGCCTATCTTCTCGCAAAGTTTGTCGGTATCTTCGCCCACTTTCGGATTGATAAGCTCAGCATATACCTGCGTGGAAAGGATGGAGTTATGCCCTAATACCTTTTGCAGAGTTTCCAACGGCATCCCTTTGAGAATGGCCAGAACTGCAAATGTATGACGTCCGATATGCGGGGTGATTTCGGTATGGCAATCGCACTTCTTGCCGATGATTCTGAGGCTGAGGAACATCGTGTTGTATTCGCCTACGGGGAAAACACAATCGGGGGAATCCTTCTTCTCGTCCACACCCCTGTATTTCTCAATAAGCTCAATGGCTATGGGCAATAACTTCACGACATAGGCCACTCCGGTTTTTATACGGTTGCCCATCAGCCATGTGCCTCCGTCGGAATCGGTATGGATGTTGTCATAAGTAATGGCTTTAAGGTCGGCATATGCAAGACCGGTGAAGCACATGAAGAGAAACATGTCCCGCATGGCACGCTGGCGTTTGTATTTCAGATCCACATGGATGATTCTCTGTAATTCCTCTTCAGTAAGAAAAGACCTTTTCTTGTATTCCGGCTTACACTCGAAGGATGTGAAAGGATGGACTCTCAACCACCCCTTTTCCTGCGCTATGTACATCAGCCATTTCAGGGTGTTGACACGGTTGAAAGCGGTGGCATTCGCATTACCTGCCGTGCCGAGCATCCATGTGTAATAGTCCTCAATGAACGACTTCTCAAGCTCGTCAATAGCTATATCCTCGATGTTCTTTTTGGTTTTCATGAAAAGCAAAAGACTTTTGTAGTCGGCAACCAGTCCACGGTAAGTGCTTTCCGCCTTTCCTTTGCCTATCTTTTCTTTATACGATTCAATCTGTTCTCTGAAGAGCACCATAAGAGTATGGCATTCCTCTGCGAAACCTGCATAACGGTTATATACTTTCTTGGCCGTAACAAAACAGTCATGGTCGCAAATGTACTGATAGTGCTTTGTTATCTGCGCCTTGATGTTGTCAAGTTCTTGATTCAGCGTGCGTGCTTCCTCGGACTTGCCTTTCGCACGGTTGGCTTTTACGTCCCATAAGGAAAGGGACACTGTTCTTTTGCTGCTGAAACCCGCTTGGGTTCCATTGACTGTGATGCGTCCCATTATCGGGGCCTTACCATTTTTTACTGACTGGTTCTTGGTGTAGAACAATACTTTGAATGTGCTTCGCATAACTCAACTTTTTTTAGTTACAAATTTACTTTCTGTTGAGTTATCTGATACTATGCAAAAACAAGCAATAGGCTGAAATATAATATATTACACTTCTTTTTATAGCATATTTGGCGGAGTTACGATTTGGTAACCTAACTCCTTTCCAAATCTGCTTTTTTTTGCTTTCCTTTTGCCTCCCTGCTAAAAATATGTTTTATAACCATTTGATTTTTAGCGTAGTTGCATTATCCTTGCACATCGTTTAAAAATACTTGGTTTCATTAGGGAGAAACAATATTTATGTCGAACACTTGTCGACGCTCTCTGCCGTTTAATGTATTCTTCTCTCACCGACAATAAGGAATGCTTCATCCTTCAGTGCATCCGGCAGGTTCACGCCACGAAGCTGCAGGCTACGGAGCCATCCGGCCACCTCTTCCGACTGCAGGGTATAAAGCACTTCGCGGAATTCATCGACGGCATCCTCTTCATACTCATCTCCCTCCAGTCCCCGGAAACGATCCAGTTCCTCGTCATCGTAATATTCGATCTCTTTGCTGACGGCAGCCAACAGACTGTCACGCTCACAGGTCTCATGCTGGCCGCAACATTCTTCGGGAATTTCACGCGCTTCAGGTATCTCGCTGATCTCCCCGCGTTCCAGCATCTGCTGTAATTTTTTATTCCTGAAATAACCGGCTATGGCTGCAATAACGCCCAGCACGATAACACCAATGATAATATACCACATATTAGTTGACAGTTGACAGTTGACAGTTGATAATTACAAATGCCTGGACTGTCTGTTATATTATTAAATTTCAGTTATATCGAACCCTGCCTGCTTTAAGTCTTCCCAATAAGCAGGATAACTCTTCGTCACCACTTCCGGCTCGGCTATTTTTAATCCCTGCGGCAAAATGAGTGCAGCCGGGGCAAATGCCATTGCCATACGGTGGTCTTCATAGGTCGCAATAACCGGGTCCGTTTCCGGTTCGCACCGTTCCCCGTTCCACTCCAGGATACTGTCATTACTGTCAGTTAGCAGATAACCCAGTTTGCGAAGTTCTGTTTTCAGTGCTTCGATACGGTCGGTTTCTTTTATCTTCAGACTCTGAAGTCCGGTGAAACGGAAGGGGATATTTAGTAACACGCAACAGACAACAAAGGTTTGAGCCAAATCCGGTTCATTGACGAAATTATAGAGTAGCTTCTTTGTCACATTACCGGTATGTTTCAACCGGACACCCCGATCTGTGAAGACCGTTCCGACACCCAGTTGCGCAAACAGTTTCGCACCGGCGGCATCGCCCTGCAAGCTGTTTTTGAAAAGACCGAGTAGTTCTATTTCGGCATTTTTCGACAAAGCCATAATGGAATACCAGTAAGAGGCGGCACTCCAATCCGACTCCACGGTAAAACGGATCGGTTCATATTCCTGAGGAAGTATCCTGATCGTCTGTCCGTTCCAGGTTGCTTTCACCCCGAACTGTTCCATCAATTGTAACGTCAGATCGATATAAGGGCGGGAGATAATATTTCCTTCCAGATTTAATGTCAATCCATTCTCCATCAGAGGTGCAACCATCAACAGAGCCGAAATATACTGCGAACTGACGCCTCCTGCCAACGATATCTCACCTCCCTGCAAAGCGCTTCCGAAAATACGCAAAGGTGGATAACCTTCCTTCTCGATATATTCAATGCGGGCACCTAATGAGTTGAGTGCATCGACCAGCAGTTTGATCGGGCGGTTTTTCATCCGCTCCGTTCCTGTGATCGTCCATTCACCCACTATTTTAGAAAGGAAAGCAGTAAGGAAGCGCATGGCGGTCCCGGCAGCCTTTATATCGAAATCACGACTATCGGAGTTCAGCGCCCTGACCATCACCTCCGTATCATCACAGTCGGAAAGGTTCTGTATATCATAAGGGCTATAACTCAGGGCATTCAATATCAATGCACGGTTACTGATGCTTTTGGAAGCAGGAAGTTGTACGGAAGCCCGGATAGCTCCTTCCGGGCTTTTTATGAGATATTTCATTGCTTTTGTCTGTTCTTTAAATTAGAAGACAAAAGTACGGAAAATTCCGGATAGTTAGGTGACCTTTTCTTTTATAATACAAACAAGGAGATACCTTAACGGCATCCCCTTCGCTTTTTACATCACTCTGTTCCTAACACATATACCTCTGATATAGAAGCAGACGGAGAACGATGACTTTCCGTAATGACTAACTTCATGTATCGGGCCTTCTTCGTTTCTCCCAATACAATCGTCCTGGCATTCGGATTTTCCGTTTTTTCAAATTCCACTTTTCCGACAATTTCCCAACTATGGTTATCCGTACTGATTTCAATATGAGCGGTCTTCAAATCCGTATTACTCTGCCTTTTAGCGATAGTTACACATTTTACGTTTTTTACCGTATTCATATCAATCGAAATATAATGCGGTAACTGAGCCGTAGTAGCCTCCCATTCACTATGCCAAAACGTTGAAGGATCATTATCTATAATCAAAGCTGCACGACCATTGGCACCTTCACCTGTCGGTTCTTCCGAAGAAAAATCAATTATTTTCCAAACTGTTCTGTCCAATTTCGGATATTCAGGGAAATTATCATCCAAAGAACCATCTCCGACATAATAGGTCGGAAACTTATCGACAGGAGAATCCAGTTCAAACTGATCCAATGCATCTTTTTCAGGTAAAAACATTGTTTTGTAATAGTACTCACCCCCTAATACATAATCGTCAATCACAGTCACAGTCTCCGAAGCCGGAATATCAATTGTTTTCTTCTCCCCGGTTTTATTCGTATAAGTAAATAAAATACCCGAAGAACTTCCGGCATCACCCCAATACAAATTGACTTTATCCGCCAATGCTTCCACTCTCTTAATTTTTCTGGGACTTAAAGTCGATTTATAAATATCCCCGTAAATAGTACCCGGTATTTCATATCCTATAGATAAACTATTATCCATCCCGACATGATACAAATTAAAAATAAACGTACCTTCCGGCATATCATCCAAAATATGAGTGAAATAACCGTCTTTATCTATTAAACCTCTGTCAATTGGGAAACTAATCGAATCCTGTTTATCATTCCAATAAATTTTACCTGAAGTAATACGCGGATCCGTATTTATTTTCCACATAAATTTGATCCGATTGATTCCTCCCATAGCAGTAGCGGAATCCGCTCGCCCGATATAATTTATTTCTCCCCGGTCCAAATATTCCTTAATATTATCATTCATTCCATCGCAGGCAAGCAGGAATAAAAATGAAAAGCAGTATAAAATAATATTTCTATTCATAATTCTTATTTAATTGGATAGTTCATTCTTTTATTTCACCCCAGAAAGAAATTTCCGAAATGTGCATCATATCACCTCCACTCCAGGTCGACTCTACTTCGAACCGGATATAGCGGATAGGGGGAGAATCCAAGGGGAATTCAAATTCAAATCCTTGTGCTGCATATTCTACATCTTCATTAGTTATAGGGCCGTCTTCACCCGAAGGTTTGAAACTATAACAATCCATCATATAATTCCAATCATTTTTAAATCCTCCCTGTACCCAATAACTGTTTTCATGGTTATCAAGCTTTAAACTTGTGGTACCATAAATCTTCCATCTTTTCAAATTATGATGCTTAAATTCATAACCGATTCTAGGCCATAATGTATAACGGCTTAATTTGGCAGTCACTCCCAAATCAATAGTAAAATACATGGGTGTTTTACCTGAACTGGTATGGAATCCCTGGTCACCGACAATGTCGTCAAACATTTTGTTGAATTCCCAACCACCGAGGTTTGTCTCATTATCACCCATCAGAATCTGGCGGTTAAACTTCGACTTATCCAGTTTCATTTCAAAATAAGGAGTAAAGAAACCTTTCAATGTATCTGAATAATTATCCCAACGGTCACGGATCACAGTTGCATATTCACGCTTGGAATCATCAAATCCGTGCAAAGAATATTTGCCTTCAGTCGCACTGGTATAAACAACATCCGCCACATTCAGATCGCCGACAGAATCAGCTGCAAGCACATAAATCGTCAAATCCGATTTATTTTCATTTTTCCATTTCAACTGTACGCCGCCAAATCCTTTTTCCATAGTCATTGACTGAAAAACCAACTCAACCGGAGGTGTTGTCGGATTAATAGTGACTTCTACCGGGTCGGATTGATTGTTACTGCGGTCTACACAGCATAATTTAATTGTTTGTGGATCTGTCGAACCAAACCCTTCTACCACTAATGAATTAGTATACATAGACGAAGTTGTATTTTTTTCCACTCCATTAATTGTATAATAAGCTTTTACACACAGTAGATCATCATCTTGCGGTAAATCATAAGTTATTTCAGCTCCGCCAGGCAAGTTCTCCACCCTAGGATTCCTGATCGACCCGGGAGCAACGTTATCAGTGGCAGGCTGTCCCACAAACTCTTCCTTACAGCCGTTAAACAAAACGACCAACAAGAAGGTAGTAACAATATATAATAAACGTTTCATTCTTGAATCTTTTAAATTTAGTGATCAAATTAATTCGAAGTTCCCCAGCCAAAATTCTGAATAAGATTAGGATTGACATCCAGCGAGTTTTGTTTGATCGGGAAAAGATAATTCTTAATACTGAATTGAGGTTGAGTCAGAACTTTCACTTCATAGTATTCAGTCGTATTTTCACCTTTCACATTCCATCCTGTAATCGGCTTCTTAAATTCACTTTCCGCTTCTTTCCAACGCAGCAGATCCCAATAAGGTTCGCCCTCAAAAGAAAGTTCGATCATGCGTTCACGATGTATAATCTCACGCATGCCTTCTTTTGTATTCACTTTAGATGAATTGGTTGAATACTTAGTCCAACTTTCTTTCACCCCTTCCAGTCCGGCACGTTTCCTTACTTCGTCAATCCAAAAATAAACGTCGTTATCGGGAGTGCTTTTCGACTCATTCAATGCTTCAGCATACATCAGGTAAAGATCGGCCAAACGGATTACTGGAAAAGAATAACGTTTGGAAGTCCAGTTACTCCCATTAATAACACTCTCCACTCCCACCAGTTTCTTGGGAAGATAGCCGGAAGCCGAATATTTCTCAGCAGCTGTCATACCACCAGTCTGTCCTTTTTTCATCTGGGCATAATTCAGTTTCGAATAGTCCTGATCACCAACAACACCATTACCATAAATGATACAACCATCGAAACTTAACGACGCATAAAACCTCGGTTCACGTTTCATATGAAGATTAGCAGTTTCATAACCTTCTTTCAGATAATAACGTTCCTCTTGCGATACAATACCTGTTTTATAACGGTTGGCATAGTCCCATGTTTTATCTTCCTCAATAGGTACACCATGGTTACTATAAAAACGCTCAGCAACCTGGATAGTCGGCGACATCATAGAAATAACAGGGGCAGAAGCCGGGGCATTTTGTAACCTTACGGCAGCCACTTGTTGCAGAAAATTATCATTCTTTGTGGAACCCCATAGAATTTCCTTATTCCATCTTTCCGTAACAGCACCGCGTACATTTAATTTTATACGAGTAGAGTCACTAATCGGATCAAATCCTTGATAATAATAAAGGCCTGCACCATGGCTTTCTGCAAAATCGATCGCTTGCTTTATTGCTTCGGCAGCTACAGTCCACTTTGCAGGATCATAAGATGTTGAAAATAGGCTACGTCCTTTATTATCTTTTATATTCGTATAGAAAGGATTGCCATTAAAAATGGGACTGGCACATAAAATCAAGGCTTTGGCTTTTAATGCCAATGCGGCAGATTTGGTAATTCGTCCCATTTCCTGTGTCTGATTTTGGATATCATCGGGAAGATCTTCCAAACAATCATCCAACAAATCTGCTATGTATTTGACAACATCGTCTACAGGTTCACGATATACGCGTACCTCTTCCGGGGTAGAAGAAACAGGTAGATTTTCATCCACGATTGGAATCGGTCCATACTTTCTCAATAAATAAAAATGATAATAAGCTTTTAAGAATTTGACTTCAGATACCCATCTGACTTTCTCATATTCTTCCAGATCGACCGGTTTGTCTATATTTTCAAGGAAAATATTACAATCACGTATAGCAATAAACAAATTACCGGCACCATTTCCTCCATCCCAGGAGTTTAATAGAGGATCGTTCGAATTCTGACCGTCTCTTGCTAATTTCCAGGCATATAGATTATTACTATTATCAAAATACCACCATCCTTCCGGAGCGATCCAACTTTCATATCCTCCCAATAATGCTTCATTTGCATTAGGATCAACCGGATTAGGCAAGTAAGAATAACAAGTAAACAAATATTTTTCCGCGTTAACCCGATTATTGAACGCATGGTCAATTGTAGGAATATTATCAGGAACCACATCCAGATAATCACTGCATGAACTTAATGTGGTTAAGCTTATAAAGAGCAATAATGCATTAATTATTTTCATATTTTACATGTATTATAAACTAACATTAATACCTAAATTTATAACCCGCTGAACAGGATATCCCAATCCGTTACCTGCCATTTCCGGATCCCACAACTTGAACTTACTGAATGTAAGCAGATTGGTTCCACTGACATAAACACGGATCATTCCTATATGAATCTTACGGGTAATCTCTTTGGGTACAGTATATCCTAACTCAGCTGATTTTAAACGGAGAAATGAACCGTTACGCATGAACCAGGTACTTCTCTGGTTATTATTGTTGACAACATAGTCAGACAAACGAGGCCAAAAAGCATAAGGATCACGATTATCTTCCGACCAATGACTTTTTGCAATTTTATCCAGTAATGCATTTTGAGAAACGACATTACCGTCGTCATCCGTATCAGCAAAAGGAGACAAGTTTTTCGTGTCGATCCAAAACGAAGAGCGGGCAGACCCTTGGAAGAATGCGGACAAATCAAAGTTTTTGTACCCCAGGGAGAAACCGAAACCATAAATAATTTCAGGAGTAGTAGGATAGCCGATAGGTACTTTATCCTGATCGTCAATAATTCCGTCCCGGTTAATGTCCTTATACTTGATATCACCGGCCTTATATTCACCATATTGTTGTACTGGAGAATTTTTTACGTCTTCATCATCGACAAAAAGACGTTCCGCGATCAACCCCCATTGTTGACCGAGACTCTGGCCAATATGTGAACGCCAGGGAGCTTTTGCATAATCTGGTTCTTCATACACCCGAAATTCACTGGTTGCATACGTAAAGTTTCCTCTGACCGAAGCCCAAAGATCTTTATTAAAAGACTCCGAATAGTCTACGGAAATATCTATACCCGAACCGAAGCTTTCTCCGATGTTTGATTGCGGACTGGCCTGAAGTCCCATTGTCGTAGGGATAGAAGAACGGCTCTGTAATATATTTTTTCTGTTTTCACGGAAATAATCAGCCTGAATCTCTAATTTCTCCAATAACCCCAGTTCAATACCATAATTTTGCTTATACGCTTTTTCCCAGGTAATATAAGGATCCTCATAACGGGAAATAGATATACCGTTTAATGAATATCCGAAATCAGTACCGAATGTATATCCCCGGTCGCCATTATCCAAATTCACGTTAGACAGATAAAAGAAACGATCCTTATCCTCACCGATCGCATCATTACCGACAAGCCCGTAAGTTGCTTTTAATTTCAGTTTACTGACAACTTTGCTAAATGGTTCCCAAAACTTTTCATTAGAAATAAGGTAACCAGCTCCCACCGAAGGGAAAAATCCGTAACGTTCAGAAGCTGCGAAACGTTCAGAACCGTTATAACCGAAGTTACCTTCAATAAAATAACGGTTATCGTATCCATAGGTAAGACGTCCTGCCAATCCTACATTTCGATAAGGGAGAGAGAGTTGTAAATCACCGGCATTCCCTTTTAATTCTTCCCGGGTTGTAAATACCAGCAATGCACTTGTCGCATGTTTCTTATTGAATGTCCTGTTATACTGGGCTGCAGCTTCAAAATAGATCGTACTGTTCACCTCTTTTTTCCCTTCAGAATAATCAAGATACTCTTTTCCTTCCTTCTCATTCAATGGCATAAGAACATAGTTGTCATTCTGTTTATCATACATCCCGATCTTATAATAAAATGGCGTATAATAGCGTGATACATCAAAATAGGAATACCGGGATGTGTTAAATAACCCTCTCACAGACAGACCTTCTGTAATAAAACTCAAATCCTGTTTCAACTCCAATTGAGCCAAGACCAGTGTTTTACTATAGTCTTTATAACCTTTCACCATATCGGCATACGGGTTGATATGTTTCGCCCCATCATAATTACCGAACAAAATATGCTGAGAATATTTATTCGCTTTGTCAGCAGGATAATAGGCTGGGAATAAGACAGGATTCGTTCTCATTACCTTATTATACAAACCCGAACCGCCATCTATTGGTCCTGTATAATCATCGAATGTCCCATGTAAACGGACAATCAACTCTGTCGTAGGAGTTACATTTATATTTACATTGGATCGTAGCAGATATTTCTTCAGGTCAATATTACTATTAAAATTATTTCGTTTATCAACCCGAAGTATACCGTTATCCTGATTGTAGGATGCAGCTACATAATAACGAGCAACTTTACCGCCCCCGCTAATATTTAAATTAAGCCGTTGATTAGTCGTGAAATTTTTGAACATTGTCTTTTTCCAATCAGTAGCAGGATATACATATGGATTAAGGCCTTTGCCCGTATTTGCTATTTTTTCATTCGAATAAGGCAATATACCCAGCGGATTACGTGTTCTAATAGCCTCATTATGCAATTGCATATAGGTGATCGGATCAGCCAACTCCACTTCACTTGCCGGAGAAGAAAAAGAATTCTCAAAGCGGACGGAAAATTTCGCCTTACCTTCCACACCTTCTTTTGTAGTAACCAATATGACACCATTTGCACCACGTGCTCCATATAATGCCGTAGCATTCGCATCTTTCATAATTGAAAAACTAGCAATATCGTCTGTATTCAAACGTGCCAGATCTTCTGAAGATAATTCAACGCCATCGATCAAAATAAGCGGATTCGCCTTCCCTGTACCGAACGTCGTAACACCACGAACAAAAAAATCGGCATTATCCTGTCCTGGTTCTCCGCTACGTTGATACGAAATAATACCGGACATTCTACCGGCAAGCGCTGTAGTAAGATTACTACTCGGTACTTTCAACTCAGAGGGTTTAACAGTCGTTACCGAAGCTAACACACTTTCTTTTTTCTGTTTAGCGAACGCAACAATAGTAACTTCTTCCAATTCATCGGTCTTTTCTTTTAAAGTTACAAATAACTGTTTTTTATTAGCAACACCCAATTCCTGATCCTGCATTCCCAAATAACTGAATACTAATATATCCGTTTCTTTTACATCGATAGAAAAAGAGCCGTCAATATCAGTTGTTACACCACGCGGTGTACCTTTCACCTGGATGGCCACTCCGGGCAACGGTTCCCCTAAATCATCGACCACTTTACCAGTAATCTTTTTTTGCTGTAGAGTAACCGGAAGATTTGTTTTTATTTCTTCTTTCTTATTTTTTTTCGTAATATAAATTTGCTTGTCTACAATATTGTAAGCATTATCAGTTCCTTCAAACAGTCTATCCAATATTTTATCGACCGTTTGATCTTTTACACTAATTCCAACTCGCTTACCGGCATCAATCACTCCTTCATAATAGAATATAACGAACTCACTGTTCCGTTCAATCTCTCTGAAAACTTCTTTTAGCGTCCTGTTGGTAAGATTCAAGGATATCTGGGTCTTTTGTGAATAGGCCAATTTTACAGAGAATTCCATGGCCCAACAAGATGTCGCAACCAGACATGCGACTACAATACACCATAATCTTCTAAACTCACGTATTCCTACGTTAATTATTCGTTTGTTTTTCATACATTTGTACTGATTTTTGATTTAACTGGAAAGAATTCTGCTAAAATTCTTTCTTTCAAAATTACGGCCGGATAATACCCACTATTATCCGGTTCTGTTTTTTCATTCTTCTTTTACTTCATAATTATATTATTTTTGAGGTTTAACAATAACTGATATATATTCTCTCTCTATTGTAAAATCGATAGGCATCGTCGATCCCAAGCCTGTCAATACTTTTATCATATCTTCATCCAGATTCAAGGAACCGGAACAACGCAAAGAACCTACTGCACCACTATATGTGATCTTTTTACCATAATAATTAGACAATTTATCCAAAACGATTGAAAAGCATTCATTATCAAATGTGTAAAATCCATCCTTCCAGGATATATAATTCTCTACATTCACTTTTTTTATATCAGTAGTACCCTTCTCATAAGTGAGCCGATCAGACGGATCCAACACTGTTTCTATAGAATTATCAGTCCGTACATTCACCTTTCCTGAAACCAGAACAACCGATACTTCCTGATTGGATTCGTACGTCGAAATATTAAATTTCGTCCCTAACACCTGAACATCCATCTTCTTTGATTTAACAATGAACGGTCGTTCCTTATCCGGATAAACTTCCATATAGACTTCACCGTCTACATATATTTCCCGTTGTTTTTCATCGAATGTAACCGGATAGACGACTCGTGTATTTGCATTTACCCAAATTTTTGAACCATCAGCCAACTCTAGGAAAGATCGTTTTGAAGACGGAACGATCAACTGATTGTAAACCGGCTCACTTTTATTATTAGAGTTTGTCTGCGGTTTACGTGACGTGTTCAACTTTTGAGTATTAATATGTAGCTCTCCCTCTTTATTATACTGTAAATGCGAATTATTATCTTCAATAGTAACTTTCTTTTCATCTGCCAAAATTAATTGGATTGTTTCTACCGGACATTCAGGTTTTTGCACTCTTTCAATCGCAGTCAATTCAGGGCTTTTATGATATTTAGCATAATAAAAACTTCCCGTTGCCATTAATAATAGAAATATTGCAGCAACAGAAGAATACCAATATTTACGTAATCGTTTTTTATTATTTGTTTTGGAAATACGCTTCCAAAGAAATTCTTTATCCTCAGAAGAAAAAGTGGATTTACGGTAAGGAACAGAACAAAGAATAACTCTCACATATACAATTTCTTTAGCAAGAACTTCATCTTTATGAGCTTGTTCTTGCCAAAAAGCTTGTGATTCATCAGTCGGATGAAAAAATGACTTCATAAAAAAATCATCTTCCAACAACTGTTCTGCCGAATAACCAGTATAGTCTTTTTCTTTCATTCTCAATTGTACCTAATAGGTTTTCCTATGGAGAATACAATCGAATGAAAATTTTATACTCAGCAAGAATACATTTTTTTGTATAAAATGAAGAAAACAACAAGGACGGGAAAAGACTCCCGTATTTTTTTAATCGAACGTTGTATGGAATTCTGTACCGATTGATAATTCATATCCATTAAAATAGCGATCTCTTCTATCGAAAGTTCTTCCATATAACGATAATAGATTATTTCCCGCTGCCGGTCGGTCAACATACTCAGAACTTTTCGAACTGTTTGTTGTAATTCTTTCTGATTTAATGTAACTGTAACCTGTTCTTCCGCACACGGATCCAGATATTCACCTTCTTCCAGATCGACTTTATCAAAAAACAATTCCCGCTTTAAAAGATTATACAGGTGGTTTTTCAAACAAGTAAATAAATAGAATTTGATATTAACCTCCGTTTTTAAACGTAGTCTATCATTATATAGTTTTACATAAACATCATGGATTGCATCTTTAACCAGAGACTCATTAGAGGTGAACTGAATACCATACCTAAACAAAATATCTGCATAGTTTTTATAGATGAGTTCAAAACTGTCATTATCTCCGTTTCTGAAACTCTTCCAAAGAATATTTTCTGATTTACTGCAATTCATTTCCATATGAGGCATCAAATTTAGGAAAACATTTGAATCCATCAATCCTCTGACTGGATAATAAATAAAAAGAGGCGTGAGGACTGTTGATATATCTAACATTGAGGCCTTCGACTGCCCTGCTCATTGATATAAACAACAGCTCACACCCTTTTATTTTGAATATTTCCATATGCAAAAACATAGGGATATAACAAAAACAAGCATGTGAGCGTTCGCTGTCTACTATCCAAAGAGCATGAAAGTGTCGAAGTTTCAATGTTAGGATAATATCATAAAAACGCTTCTCATAATAAATAAAATCACCTCATAGCTTAAAATGCCAGAGATTGGTTTACAAAAGTAGGAAGAAGCCTTTAGTTCCACAAATTATGAGAAACGTTTTTTCCTATTTAACTTCAGGCTTCTACAATCTAAATATTCCCATTAAATTCTTTTACCGCATCAAACATCGCGATAATATTCTCCGGCGGAACATCCGGTAGTATATTGTGTACGGTATTAAAGACAAAGCCACCTCCAGACGACATGATCTCCAAACGCTCCAGGACTTGTTCACGAACTTGAGCCGGTGTACCGTTATTCAGTGTACCGACGGTTTCTACACCACCACCCCAGAAAGTACAATCCTGTCCGAACTCTTTTTTCAGAAATCCGGGAGACATGTCCATGGCATTTGTTTGCACAGGGTTGAAGACTTCGATCCCTGCCTCGATCATATGGGGCATCAATGAAGAGATAGAACCACAGGAATGGATAAAGGTGTGCATCTGACTATGCGATTTTACATAATCACACAACTGTTTATGACGAGGTTTGAAAAGGGTTTTATAAGTATCAGGATCCATAAACGGACCGGTTGTCATCCCGAGATCATCCCCGAAACGGATAATGTCAACTATATCACCGACCGAAGCACAGACCTTTTCAAGTGTTGCCAGGTGACGTTCCAGTAACTCATCCAATACGCGTTCCACCTGGTCCGGATCACAAAGCAGGTCCATCAGGAAATTATCCATCCGGCGCAGGAAAGTTCCCCATTCAAAAAGATTGCAACCGCAAACGATCATCAACGCCTTATCCGTTGTCTCCCGCAAATGCAAAGCATTTGTTCTCAACTGTTCCCAGAAACCGTCATCGGCAGCATGATCCCAGGGACTGTGCACATAACGCGACCACAGGACACGCCCCATCTCTTCATCCAGGCCGTCATAACTATCAGGATAACCATCCACATAAGGGAAATAGGACTGGTCAAAGAATGTGGCACCTTTCGGCATCATTGCCAACAGGCGTTTACCGTCGGAATCATAACAATGCCAGGAACCGTTGGGTTGTTCTATGGGATTGAACCAGGCGGGATACAGAGCTTTATCGCCATTAGCCAGTATTGTCTCCTGCCAGTCAGACGCGTTCACATTAAACGTACGGCCGATATCGAGGACATCGATACCAAACTGATCGATCAACGACATATCCGGTTGTGCCAATTGCTGTACGACATCGTATATTTGTACCGGTAAGTCGGTCCGTCCCAACTGTTTCAACAAATTGGAATAGGCAATTGCCGAAATACCTGAACTGGGAGTTGCTCCCATATCGACCGGAACACGGTCGGACTCTTTATGAGCTATAGCTGATAAAACACGTTCTCTTGAAGTCATAATTTTCAATTCTCAATTTTTAATTATCCTCACTCTCCTCCACTCATTCCTATAATGAAAGAGGCAGCAACCAATACGACCAGTCCGGCATACATCCATACTTTTGTCTTTGTATCCGCAGCCTTCCATTCACCCCGGTACAATCCCCAAAGGGTAGCAAAAACAATAGTCAGCGACATCAATATTCCCCAAGCCGTAAACGAAAACTCCCCCATCCGGCTTTTCCCCATACCGTAAAAGATAAAGTTGACAAACCAGAGAAAACCCGCCAATCCGCAATACAGGTAGTTGCTTGACACTGCGATATCCTTTGTCTTTACAAAAGCCTTCAGGTTATTATTCTTTTTCGACAGGAACAAACACCAAAGTGCAGTCGCCAGAAAAGAACCACCGAACAACACGAAAAAGACAGGTAACGTCTGAAATAGCGGATCGATTCCCGAAGCGACCAAAGCGGATGAAATACCCGTACCCTGTTCTATACCCAGGGCTTGCGAAGCACCGGTTATTCCGACAAAGAAAACCAGCACCAGTCCTTTTCCGAAATTAAGTTCCGGGTTCGCCTCCGGTCCGGCACCTTTATCTTTCCGGTAACCGGCATATCCACTCAAGGCAATACCGACTGCGGCAATCAGCAAACCGGCTATCAACATAGTCCCTCCGGATTGTTGCAAGAGAATATTCAAACGCCCGTCGATAGCCGGAGGAATGATCGTTCCCAGTATCATCATCAATCCCAGAGAAAGCGAGAAGCCTAACGAAAGGCCCAGATAACGCAGGGAAAGTCCGAAAGTAAGATTACAAATACCGTAGATGATCCCCAGTAAAAAGATCCATCCCAATGTCTGTGCCGGGACACCGGACAGCACATTCATAAAGCCCGGGCAAAAAACATAACATGCCACCAGCGGTACGATCACATAAGCAAACAAACTATATATCAGCCAATAGTTTTCCCACGCCCAGTTACGGGTCTTTCCAAAAGGGATCGAAAAACTTCCCGACGAAAATGCCCCGATGGCTATCAGCCCGATTCCGAATAATAATTCAAATGTCATAACTCTTATTGGTTTTTTCTTCTAATATTCCGATATGCACAAGAGGCGCTGTTACAGGCTACGATTAATTCCAACCAGTTGATATTATCCTGCGGATCACGGGCATAAGCATCCGCCCCGATCCTCTGAGCAAAATCCGCATTTAACGGTGCGCCACCGACAACCACTTTGGTATCGGGATATTTTGCACGGATACTGGCGATCATCGGTTGCATATTGCTCATGGTTGTAGTCAGCAAGGCAGACATGCCGCAAACAGCTCCGGGATGCTCGTCCAATGCCTGGATATATTTCTCGGCCGGCACATCTGTCCCCAGGTCGATCACCTCCCAACCGGAACCTTCCACCATCATGCCCGTCAAGTTCTTGCCGATATCGTGCAAGTCGCCCATAACGGTACCGATAACAAATACACCTTTCCGTTTGATCTCTCCGTTCTGAAAATAGGGTTTCAGATGCTTCATGGCACTGTTCATCGCTTTAGCCGATAACAGCATTTGAGGTACGAATATTTTCCCTTCCGTAAACTTATTGCCGACCCGGTTCATTGCCGGTATCAAGGCGTCATTCAATACGGATTGAGGAGATAAGCCGCTCTCCAATGCTTCCCGGGTCAATTCGTCAGCACCCGGTTGTCCTTTCATTGCCGGTGGATAGGGCGATGCAAGACTGATCTTGCCGAATTCCACGCATTCGCCAAGTTTAATAATGATGTCGTTCATGTTCAATAATATTTAAAGCCTATTCTATTTATACGTTATTCAGTCTGTATGGAAAACCTCTTCCATAGCCGCCCACCATTCTCCGGGAGCACGGTTTTCTACCGGTTGCTGGCAGGGATCGGTGAGCTTCCACCATTCTTGTGTGACCGGATCGGCAGCCATTCGCTGCATATCCTTTTCATAATCATTTCCGATATATTCATAATAGCTGTACAACATTCCGTCTTTGTAATAAATAGAGTAATTGCGGATATTACATTCGCTGATCATAGCCAGCACCGCAGGCCATACAGCTGCATGTAATTGCTTATATTCTTCCAGTTTTTCAGGCTTTACGCCGATAACATTTCCATAACGTTTCATATTCTTCCGTCTATTAGATTAAGTATGAGCAAAAATAGCAGAAGTAAAAGAGTTGAAGTTTTCAATTTGCGTGGTTCTTTTGACTGTTTCCGAGATTTGAACAATACTATTCCTATAAAAGGATTAACTGTAAAAGAGGGAGTGACAGCGTATGACATCATAATGGCACAACAGTGCCACCCTATTGGCATTGTTGTGCCATAGTAGTGACACTGGAGTGCCAATACGGTGGCACTACCTTTAGCATAGGACAAAAGATTCCGTAAGTAGCAGACTTTCCGGTTTACAGCCCTACTTTATCTGTCATCTTAAAACGGAGCGTTCCCCCGTTCAGTAATTCATCGAAAGTAATATATGTCCGGTCGAGTGAACGATCATTCAACCAGACTTTCTCTACATAGATATTTTTATCGGACAGATTCTCGGCTGTTATGACAAATTGCCTGCCTGACGACAGGTTTATCACCGCCCGGTCAAATAAAGGAGCACCCAGTTCGTAACGACCGGATACTGGGTCCATCGGATAAAAACCTAACGAACTGAAAACATACCAGGCACTCATTTGCCCCGTATCTTCATTCCCGCAGATTCCCGTCGGAGTCGTATCATAAAGAGTTGTCAATACCTCATTGACATACTTCTGTGTCTTATGAGGGTACCCAACCTCATTATACATATAAATAGTATGGTGCCCCGGCTCATTGCCATGTGCATATTGACCGATCAGGCCGCTGATATCACCGGATACGGTTTCTCCTTCCAGCGATGAATGCATCGTAAATAAAGAATCCAGGCGAGAAGCCAGCACCTCTTTACCACCCATCAACCCGGCCAGCCCGTCTATATCATGTGGGACAAAGAATGTCCACTGCCAGGCATTCCCTTCGCAATAATCATCCGACCGGTGTTCCGAGCGCAGAGGATAAAAAGGTGTACGCCAAAGACCGTCTTTAGTCTTTCCCCTTGCAAGCAAAGTGACAGGATCGATCACATTCTTATAATTCAGGGAGCGGCCCCGGAACTCTTTACAAATATCGGGATGATTTGTCAGAGAGGCGAATCGGGCAATAGCCCAGTCGTCGAATGCATATTCCAACGTACGGGCTACCGACTCCATTTCCATATCACAGGGCACGTAGCCATATTTCTTATAATTCTCCAACCCGACAAAGTACCCCATCGAATAGCCGCACGTATCTTTCATGGCTGATTCGACCATTGCCAGCATTGCCAGTTCCGTATCAAAGTTCCTGACACCATTCATATAGGCATTAGTTATCAGGGGCATGGAATGGATACCCGTCATCTGGTAAGTCTCAACGCCTGCCAATGTCCAGATAGGTAACTGCCCGGCATATCTGAAATGTTCCAAAGCTGTCCGGATATAATCCTCCATCACGTCAGGACGCAAGACAGCGATCAAAGGACAAGCGGCACGAAACGTATCCCATAATCCGATAACTGCACCATAATAGGCAAAGCCATCCGTCTGATGTACCTGGCTGTCGGAACCACGAAACCGGTTATCCACATCAGAAAAAAGCATCGGATACATCATTACATTGTGTAAGGAGGTGTAAAAAAGTTCTTTCTTTTTCAAATCATTTGTCTCGACTTCTATCTGGCCCAATACCGGCGTCCAGCTCTCTTCCGCTTCTTTTTTCAAGGAATCGAAATCCTTATCCGCCGCTTCTTTCCGGTGATTATCCTCAGCACCCTTCATATCGACTGCAGATATACCTGTTTTAACATCCAGTATCTTTTCCGGATTCTCAAAGGTTAGGATCGCTTTCACATTACGTCCTTTCAGGGCAAAGGTCTCTTCTACACATTCGTTATCCAGGAATAACCGACACTCTTTTATCGGAGAAGAAAATGTCGTATAAAAATAAACATGTTGTTCCGGAGCCCATCCGTTAGTCAACCGGTATCCGCGGACCGTATAATCATCTACTTTTTCAAAAGACGCAGAAAAGACCGTATCCACATCGTGTTCACGCTGGATTGTACAAGCTCCCTGTGAGCCGTATTCCAGATCTATAATAACAGGGACGGAACCTGCAGACTTATATTTATATCGTTGCAGTCCACAACGTAAAGAAGCGGTCAGTTCCACATTCAGATCGCCGTTATAAAGATCAACCGAATAATATCCGGGTTCTGCCCACTCTTTCTCATGGGAAAAATCAGCCTGATAATACTGGGAATATAACTCCGTAAGGCTATCTGTCTTATAGTTCAGGGGAAGAGGCAGAAATAAAATATCCAGAAAGTCGCCACAGCCTCCGCCGCTTTTATGCACATGGCTGAAGCCGATCAGACTCGTATGGTCATAATGATATCCTGAACTGTTCGCATGTGTATCAGCCCCTATCTGTACCATTCCAAACGGGACAGAAGCGACAGGAGTGACACATCCGTTCAGTCCGGTTCCAATAAATTTGTTCACATACTGATTATTAGACTGAGGCTGCTCCGTTTGGCAGGAGAATAACAAGGTAACCAACAGTAGTGAGAATAATCCGTTTTTATTTAATTTATTCATAGTGCATTCATTTTATAATCTCCACAATATCATGTATTTTCAAGTCAGGGACTACAAAAGTAACCTTCCCGTCAACGTAATCGAACCGTAATGACCGTCCATCCGGTTGTAACAATACCTTCTTCGGTCTTTCTTCCGACCGGACTACGACGTTGAAATCTCTTAATTCAGGTATCTCATCAATGCCCTTCACACTCCGGTTTGCATGATCGCCGGATGTATTGACCAATTGGATCAACATACGTCCGTCCTTTTCCGACGGGATCACATGAACCCGGTGAGAACCTTTCACAGAAACCAGAGGTTCAGGGAAGAGGTTGCCGATCAGCTCTGACAGGAAGTCCCTGAATACAGGAGAAGTCGTTGAAAGATAAGATTCGCCGATATTCATATAAACACCGGCAACTTTGCCTTTACCGTATTTATGAATCGTTGCGGCACTACCTGATGGGAAACGGAAATCATTCGTCTGATACAGCTGGGCAAGTTCTTCAGTTCCCTGCTCACAACGAACCTCCCGGAATTTACCTTGTATATCGACAAAACGGTTATCAAACCCCAGGCAGGATGTCCCTCTTTCACCGACTCCCTGCACACCTAATATATCGTCAAAAAGAACGGTCGCCTCCGAACCTATAACGAGTAGATTTCCTCCTTTTTTCACATATTCCTTCAACCTGGAGATCATTTCCGGTTCCATAACCTCCCACTCGGGAACAACAATGACCGGATATTCTTCCATCCTTTTTTCCATGTGGTGGGTCATTAAAACCTCAACAGCCTGCTGACCGTCCAGAAGAGCATTCATAATACCTCTAATCCCATTCACACCAAAAGGTCTGTAAATATCATTCACCTTTTGTTTCCAACCTGCCGTAGAATAGAACAAGGCGATTTGCGGGATAGGTTTTATTCCTTTACAATAGTCTCTTCTCGGCAAGACAAAATCAGCAACTTCCCGCATAATATCAAATGATGCGGGTTGAAAAGACATATCCTCGTTTTGCCTGAAATACATCTGGCAACCGCCCCCCAGACTGATTACGGCTGCCGCCTCCTGACAGAGCTGTAAGGCTGTTTTAGGAACCGAATGACGGACAAAACTCCATGCCATCAGGTCGTAAGGCAATCCTTGTCCGGCTAAACAACGGGCATTCCAGTTGGCAGTGTTCAAGGCATCATCCGGATCATAATCGCCGGAGAGGAAGTCCAGTTTTATTCCGACCGGAACCGGTTCCGGCATCAAGGCACTAAAAGCCCAATTCGAGCATAACTGGAATTGCGGAGCTACTTTTTTCAATTCTGCCGTATAATGGTCTATATAAGCTATAAATTTCTTCCGGTTGAATTCCAGCAGTATCTTGTAGTTCGGGTCTTCCGGCACACTCGGCATATAACTCAAGCCAGTCACCTGTTTAAATTCCTCCTGAGCCTTCGGGTGGTAATCAGGATAAACCGCCCAGCTTTCTCCGTCGATCCATACACCATCCACTTTATATTTCAATGCCAGTTCCTTGAGCTGGGGGATCAATAAGCGGTCGGCATAATTACCCCAAAAGCTGGTATTTTGTCCATCCGGTTTACCGTCCGGTGCTCTTCTACCCTCTTCCGGATACAACCGTACATAGTTTATATCCATTACTCCTGAATGATGTACATACAATGCCACATTTCTTTTGAAGGTAACCTCCCGGATCAAAGCCAGAGGATCTTTATCATATCCGTCAGCCTGTTGTCCAACCACCGTCGGATAAGAAGAGACTCCCGGATGCCCTTTGCTATCCACCTGAATATAGTCAGGCCGCACGGCCTTTAACATGGAGTCGATCATTCCTTCGGTCAATGTTTTCCCCAGATGTTCATCCGTTAACTGGGAGTGACGGTCGAAATGAACACCCCAAAATGATTCAGAACGTGTTTTTATCTTATCCTGTGCGTTGAGCGGTAGAGTCAACGTTACAAAAATCAAGACATATATTATATTTTGCAGACTTCTCATGTTCTTTTATTTGATTAAAACAGACAATAAAAGGGCATCCGGGAACAGCAATTCCCGGTATGCCCTCATATACTCTATAAATTTTAATAACCCGGATTCTCCGGAGCCAGGTTCGGATTATTGGATATCCTACCCGGAGTAATCGGGAAATAATAGTGTTCTTCCTTAAATACGGAAGGTACACCCCCCATCGCATTTTCGTTCATTTCAATCCTGAACTTCCCGGTTTTCACATCATAGAATGTATAAATACCGGAGAAATTACGGGTTATGGCATCAACTGCCGTGTGCCAACGTCTCAAATCCCACCAGCGCTGGTCTTCAAAGGCAAGTTCCACTTTTCTTTCATGGCGGATCGCATCACGGGTTATATTCGTCAGCAAAGCGATACCAGCTCTTCCCCTTATCTGGTTTACAGCATCCAAAGCTTCAGAACTCTTACCTAACTCAAATGCTGCTTCCGCGTAGTTCAACAGAATCTCCCCGTAGCGGAAAACGATAAAGTCGACTTTTGTCTTGCCGGCATCTACCGGCACCAAACCGTCATCCAAATATTTTTTGACATTGAATCCGGTAATTGCTCCTCCAGCATATCCCGCAGCAGAGTAAGAACGCCCCTGAGCAGGTTTTCCCTGATAAAAGCCTGTTGTAACCTTGGTCCCGTTTTCCGTGATAATACCGCCCCAGTTCTCTACGGCTTCTCCTTTCCAGATAGTTCCTTCATAATAAACGGAAGCAAAGAAACGGGGATCTTTATTCTTAAAGAATTCATTCAAATCCCAGGGCTGACTCAGAGCCAAGACCCTGTCGAAAGTTCCCGGCGTTCCATCTATATTCTCAAAAGACTCTACCATTTCCAGATAAACGGACGTATTACTACCTCCCCATCCGGGACAGAACTGGAACGGAGACATGAACAAATCATAGTTGCTACCCACTTGTTCGCCTGTCAACTGTTTAGAGAATATTACTTCCACATTATTCTCATCCAGGAACAACTTTCTGAAATTCTCTGCCTTATCATTAGGTAACTGATTATATAACGCAAAAACATTCGAGTCGATAATCTCTTTGGATGCCTCGTAAGAGGCTTTCCAGAAACGTTCTGCCTCATTCGCCGGAATACCTACCAGGCCATCGATCTGAACTTTACCCCAGGTTGCAATACTGGCAGCATACATGGCAGCCCTGCTCTTCAATGCCAGTGCAGCATATTTAGTCGGATAACCGACCTCATCGCTACTATAACTCTCCGGCAGATCTTTTGCGATCTCATCCATTTCATTTATAATGAAATCATAAACATCGATCTCTTTATCCCTGGAAACCAGCAATTCTTCCATCGGAGCATCTATCGCCTGTGCCTTTGTAATAACAGGAATGCCACCGTACCTTTTTACCATGAAGAAATAGGTAATCGCCCTGGCAAAACGGATCTTACCGGACAACACTTTCTTTTCCGGTTCCGATACGGCTGCGGATGTCTCTATCTTTTCAAGAAATTCATTCGTTTTACGAATGGTTCCATAACGCCATTGCTCCAATAAACCGCCATCTTTATTCAGAAAACCGGCTTTCCATGTTGAATACAGAGGATGCCAGTCCCGCCCTTGACGTCCTTCGTCTGATAATCCGGAAGTAGGGTCTACCTCTTCATAACCGGAACCGTCACGGATCAGAAAATCCAATTCACTGTAGACTCCGCTGATGTATGAATTTATCAAAGCCTTATCGTTCCATACAGCCTCCTCGGATATGATATCCAACGGTGCCTTATCCATTATATCGCAGGAAAAACTTCCACAAAAAAGTAATAAGTAGATAAAATATTTTGCTTTCATAACCGTACTATTTAAAAAGTAACATTTAATCCTAAAGAGACTGATTTGGTGACAGGATATGACCAACCTCTGGTTGCATCCGGTGTTTCCGGATCCAGTCCGTATTTACGCAATGGATTTATTGCAAATAAGTTTATTCCGACAACAAACAGACGCAAATTCTCCATTCTTAAGTTACGTATCAGGCCCTTATCAAAAGTATACCCCAAAGTGAGATTTTTCAGACGCAAATAAGATGCGTTTTTATACCAGTAGTCAGAATTCCAGTTATTGGTGGTCTGACCGATCTTTTGTCGCGGGATAATTGCGTTCCGATCATTATTCTCAGGTGTCCAACGTTCATTCCAGATAACTTTGAAAGGAGTTCTTACGCCATCGATATTGATATTACCGGATTGCAGTTGCACATAATAATCAGCAGCTCCCTGTGCAAAGACACTCAGGTCAAATCCTTTGTATTTCATATTAAGATTGATACCGTAAATGATATGAGGAGTACCGCCGCTTCCAATAGTGCTGGCATCCCGCCAGTCTACTTCTCCGTCATTATTCAAATCGAGTATCTTTATGTCACCCGGACGAAGGGAGGTGTTTCCCATGCCATCCATATCATATTCCAGATTGTCTATTTCTTCCTGGCTCGTAAATAAACCGTCCGATTTATAGGCATTATAGACATCGATCCATTGACCGGACTTTTTCTTCAGACGGATGTCATCCGGATCTGTATAATCAGGTTCATCATAATGGATCCATTTCGAGCGTGACCAGGAAACATTTCCACTGATGTCATAAGAGAATTCTCCGAAATTACCCCGGTGACCGATCAGGACTTCAAAACCTCTTGTACTCTGGCTATTGATATTCTCACTCGGAAGAGTCGCTCCAAAGGTATTGGGTAATGACACGACACGGGTTCCTAACATATCATCCCGCTTTCTATAAAAGACATCGATCTCCGAATACAATTTATTATTCAATACGGATAAATCCAATCCTACATTATATAATGTCATCGTTTCCCAGGATATATTTGTATTGGCAATGCCAGTAGTTGTCAAACCGGGTACCTCTTTTCCTCCCAGTACATTATAGCCTTCAAACTTATACCCTGTAAGATACTGGAATGCACCGACGGAGTCAAAGCCTGTCTGGCTCACACCGGCACGTAATTTCAAATTATCGATCCAGGCCAGGTTATTCTTTATAAAAGCTTCTTCCGACATACGCCAACCGGCAGAAAGGCTGGGGAAGAATCCCCATCTTTTATCCTTCGGGAAGTTCGGAGAACCATCGTAACGAGCCGTGGCTTCCAACAGATATTTTCCCTGATAAGCATAATTCGCACGAGCAACGAAACTGGCTCTTCCGGATACCGAAGCACTACCGTTCGCCTGTTGATTGATGGTACCCCCTGCAAATAACTGGTCGATCGCACTTGTCACATAATTCTCCCTATAGGCCGAAAAGTTTCCATTATTATAATCTATAATCTCAACCAGTGCCAAACCATTTATTGCATGGTCTTTGTTAATCACTCTATCATAATTCAAAGAGAACTGGCCTGTTATAACCTGATTTTTATGAAACTCCTGTTTCAGGGATGTCGGCATCGACTTACCATATAAAGTATAAGTATCCGTTGCATAATCATAATCCCAGATATCATTTTGCTTCGTCCAGTTCTTCCGGTCGTAAGAGACCTGCTGATAGTTCAACTTCAACTTGGCACTCAATCCCGGAACAGGGCGCACTTTGTAATTAACCGTAAATGCTCCGTTCAATGTGTTCTTATATGTTTTATCATATCCACCCAAATCTTCATGTGTATTTATTATGGCATTGAACGGTCCCGGACCTATATGGGGAACCTTTGTCGGATCAGGAAATGAAGCATGAGAGGTCGGCGTACTATCGAAAAAGTCCATCCAGAACCACTCTTCGGAAGCAGGCCGGTTAGATTGACGGACATCGTCTTTAATCGCAGAAAGATCAAGAGAAAATGTCAGGTCGGAAGTCAGATTTACATCCAGATTCGAACGTACGTTGAATCTCCGGTAACCGGTATTTCCTCCTTTAAACATACCATCCTGACTGAGATAACCTAAGAAAGTATAATACTTAACAACATCGGTACCACCTCTGATCGTCAGATTATACTGTTGTTGAAGTGCTGATTTTTTCATAATCTCATCGTACCAGTTCGTACTAGGATACTGAGGATCGTTCCCTTCAAAATATTTTGCAATATCTTCTTCGGAAAATTTAGTCTGATTCTCAGGGATACCTGAATTGATCTGGGCCTCCCTGAAAAGAGTTGCATATTGGCCGGCATTAACCGGTTCCGGGAAATTCGTATAACTTTGGCTAGTCAACGTTCCGTTAAACGAGATATTCGGCTTACCAGACTGGCCGCGTTTCGTAGTAACCAGGATAACGCCGTTTCCTGCTCTGGCACCATAAATAGCTGCAGATGCATCTTTCAATATAGAAACTGATTCTATTTCATTTGCATCTATATTATTGAACGATTGTTCTACGCCATCTACGATGACAAGTGCGCTTCCGAAAGAACGGATATTTATATCCGCAGCGTCAAAACCGGGTTGCCCGCTTTTTTGCTTGGCTATTAATCCGGGCAGGCGTCCGACTAAAGCGTTCGTCGTACTTGCCACCGGACTTTTAACCAGCTCTTCATTCTTTAAGGTAGCAACAGCGCCCGTCACATTCAATTTTTTCTGTGTTCCGTAACCGACAACAACAACTTCATCCAATGATTGAGTATCTTCCGTCATCCTGATCGTAAACGTTTTTTGACCATTCACCGGTATTTCCTGGGTATTGAATCCTATATATGAAATTTGTAGGGTTGCTTTATTCGGAACTTCCAAAGAAAACTCTCCATCCATGTTGGTGATAGTTCCGTTTGTCGTACCCTTCTCCATTACATTGGCTCCAATAACACCTTCACCCTGATCGTCAATGACCTTCCCTGTTATTTTCACAACATCTTTCTGTTGGTTAACTGTTGCCAGAGACAAGACAACCTGATGGTTCGCTTTCAAGACATAGGAAACAGCAGCCTGTCGTGCAATCAGTTCCATAATGTCTTTAATATCACCGTTCTTTACATCGATAGATATGATTTTATTCAAATCCGATAGTTCATCATTATAAAAGAAACGATAATCACTCACTTTTTCTATTTCTTTGATTACCTCACGTACCGCCCGGTTCTTCATTGTGAGGGAAATCTGGCTTATTGCTGCGATACTTGAAGAAACAAGTAGTATTCCACACAAAAAAGCCCGTATTAAAAACTGCTTGATGTTACTCATTTTTAAGTGTTTTTTTAATAGTAAATGGATTATAAATAGTAACTTTACAAGCTAAAATCGGATATAAAGATTCCCACGCGGTCAACCCGCCAGTTGACTGTGTAATAAGTATGATTTATAAACTCCGATTTAAGCTAAAAAACTTTGTATAAGGGGCAGCTTTCATCAGAAGTTGTCCCTTTCTTTTATTCTCTTTATCTATCTCATAAGCAATTTATTTAAAGTTAACAATACTCCGTTAATTCACTCTATTTTCTCTCACTCAGGAGAATCGTGTCTCCAAGTGATTCGTACATGATCGGGGATGTCAGGCTGATGATCTCAAATACGTTATCCAGGCTATTATTTTTAATGACACCGGAGAAGCGGTACTGTTTGATCTTTTCTGACTTGAATTCGATCTGCACATTATACAAGCGGTTCAAACGTATAGCAATATCATTCAATGTTTCCCCTTTAAATGCCAGTTCATTATCCCTCCACATGCTTGCATAAGCTATATTCTCCGGACTATCAACTACCAATGTTTCACTTTTCCGGCTAAAAGCAACCTGTTGGGCAGGAGACAATACAGCTGAGTGTTTTCCTGCCGTTGCCCGAATACTACCGGAAAACAATGTGGCAATAACATCGTCATCTTCTTTATAGGCTTTTACATTAAATGTAGTACCCAACGCTTCGACATCCAGTCCTCCGGCTTTTACGATAAAACGATGTTCCTTATCTTTTGCAACTTCAAAATAGGCTTCTCCACGCAAATCGACAACCCGATCCTCCACACCATAATTAGTATTATATATTATTTGTGTATGAGAATTCAGCCAGACTTTCGTACCATCCGGTAAAGTAACACTTGCCCGTTGTCCTTTTTCAGCTTCTACCATATACTCTTTAACCTCCGCCATAGACTGCCGAGTATATAGATGAGAGGTTATACCGACTACTACACATAAAATAACAGCCGCCGCATATTGTCCCCAACGAAGCAAACGTCTCCTGTTTTGTTTCCGATCGTTCTTCTGCAGTACAGTCTTATCTGTATTTATCCGGTCTCTTATCTGATTGAACATCCGGAGCTGAACCTCTTCGGAAATCTCCTTTGTTGCAGATTCATGCCAGCGCTGGCGATAGAAAGTCAAAATATCTTCCTGAGAATCAACCTCCCGGAACCAGGCCAACAACTGTTGTTCTTCTTCCGGCGAAGTTTCTCCCCGCATAAAACGATCCAGTAATAATATCTTAGTGTTATCCATCATCTTCATTTTATATTGTATATCCTAAAATCGTACTGTTCCCTTACAAGGGATACAAAAAAAGGATGTCTTTAACATCCTTTAATCATCAAAAGCATCAATATCGCCAAATTAGTATCGTCCGAAAGCTTTTGTTTTATAAAACGCAGCGCTCTATACAATTGCGTTTCAACTGTTTTTTCAGAAATAGACAAACGGGCTGCAATCTCTTTATTCGACAGATGATGACGTCTGCTTAAATGAAAAATATCCTTTCTGGAAGGGGGAAGTTGTTCAACCAATGTATCGATATATTCCTTTAGTGAGTCTGCATCTATATTCTCTTCCATCAGTGATTCGGTCTCTATAGACCGATCTTTCAAAGCAATATTGACTTGTTCTGATTGCAGACGATTTTCTGTTTCTTTATATACCAGATTCCGGGCAATGGCAAAAAGATAGGAATCAAACCCCAGTTCAGGATCTATACTTGTGCGTTTCTCCCATATTTTCAGAAAAACAGTTTGCGTCAGATCTTCAGCCAGGGATTTATCATATAGAAGAGACTGGATAAAATTAAACACCCAGGAACTATATTTCCAGTAAACAACCTCAAACGCTTTTTCATCTCCCTGCTTCAAACGAAGCAAAACATCCGAGTCTATTGTGGCTATTGCGTGTTTTTTCATCTCTCCTCTCCGTTGACATTGACAAAGATAACATTTTATCCTTAGTTCATAAAGGACTAAGTCACTTTATATCTAACGAGGAAATTATATGAAAGAGGAACCATCTGAATTGATCATAAAATATCTGCAAGGGCAATTGGATGAACAAGGGATAAATGATTTCTATTCCTGGGTGAATGAGAATGCTGAAAACAAAAAAGTATTCTTTGAAACTAAGGCTATCTATGATGCCTGCCATTCCAATAAAATGCATGATGATATAGATTTAAGCTGGAACCGTCTTTTGAAAAAGAAAAACAATCGGCAGAAAAAAATCAAATGGCTTCAGTTTGGCAATTACGCAGCTGTTTCCTTCATCACGGTCTGTCTTACTTCGTTATTTCTGACTCTGAATAAAGAGGAAGATAAAATAGCTACACGATATATCGGTGGGGATGGCCTGAATGCAGACATCGTCGAACTTCCGGATGGAACACAGGTCTGTCTAGGATCAAAAACCGTATTCTATTATGAAAATGACTACGGCAAAAGGCAAAGAACTGTCTATTTGGAAGGAGAAGCCTATTTTGTAGTTGCCAAACAAAAGGATAAACCTTTTATCGTAAAAACGAAGGAACAGAATATTGAAGCATTGGGTACTAAATTCAATGTCACTGCCTACGCTTCCGACTCCCTGCTTACCACTACATTACTGGAAGGTGTTGTTCGCCTAACAACAGACAACATTTCCCATCGAACCGTATTAAGACCGAATCAACAATTTATCTATAACAGAAATACACATCTGACCGATATTAAAAAAGTGGATGCCAAACAATTCACAGCCTGGACAACAGGATATTACTATTTCCCGGAACAAAGTCTGGAAGCCATGTTATACCGTTTGAGCCATGTTTACGGCGTACAGTTCACTGTCGAATCTGATGCTCTGAATAAACGAACTTTTACAGGTACTTTCTACCGCGGACAAAGTATAAAAGATATTATGGAGATCATCAACCTTTCCATTCCAATCAAATACAAGATTGACGATCATCATATAACCGTTTCTGAAATATAAATAATAGCTAATCTTTAAATTATGATAAATATGAGTGAGTAAAGTGGTAAAAGAAAAAAGAAGAGAAAATCTTGCCGGATTCTCTCTTCTAAAACGTGTGAATCAATTAAACTCCCATTGCCGTGGGATCATGTTTAATCTTAAAACATTCAAAAGTATGAATAATCAACATATAGTTGTTTCTGTAAATCTGAAAAGAACTATAAAAATTATGAAATTAACCGTGTTAATGCTAACCGTTTGCCTGTCGCAAATGGTCGCCGCAACTTATGCGCAAACAACAAAACTGAATGTTTCCGCTAAAGAAGAAACATTAGAGAATGTACTGAAACAGATAGAAAAACAATCGGAGTTCCTGTTTTTCTATAATCTGGAAGAGATCAACAAAAATGAAAAAATCTCTATCAGTAAGAAAAATGCCAATATCCAGGATGTCTTAGAAACTATCGCTACAAAGACAGGCTTGAGATATACTATTAAAGACCGTCACATTGTGCTGACTACAAAGCATGCTTCAATGTCTGCCATCTCACAGCAATCACAGAAAGTAACAGGTGTGATTAGTGATGCTATGGGACCTGTCGCCGGTGCAAATGTCATTCAGAAAGGAACTACCAACGGTACAACGACTGATATCGATGGTAAATACTCTATTGACGTACCAGCCAATGCAACATTAGTCGTTTCTTTTATCGGTTATACACCGCAAGATGTAGCAGTAAAAGGCCAAAGTGTTATCAATATTCTTTTAAAAGAAGATACACAGGCTCTGGAAGAAGTGGTAGTTGTCGGTTATGGTACGATGAAGAAAAAAGACTTGACAGGTGCTGTAGCCTCTGTCAAGATGGACGATACCCCAGTCGGAACCGTTTCTACCGTCAGCCATGCTTTGGCTGGTAAAGCTGCCGGTTTGCAGGTAAGTACGATCAGTGCACAGCCGGGCGGTCAGTCTACTTTTCGTATCCGTGGTGCAGCTTCCTCCGATAAAGCAGGAAACGACCCATTGATCATTATCGACGGCTTCCCGGTAAGTGCACCGGATGGATTGGATAGTGGTAACCAGTATAAAGATGGTAACAAAGACAACATCCTGGGCTCTATCAACCCGAATGATATCGAATCTATCGAAGTTTTGAAAGATGCCAGTTCAACTGCTATCTATGGTGCACGTGCCGGTAACGGTGTGATCATCGTAACGACGAAACGCGGTAAAAGTGGAGCTGCTAAAGTACAGTATTCCGGTTCTGTGTCTGTTCAGGATATCGCCAAGTCTTATGAGATGCTGGATGCTTCCGGTTTTATGCAGGCAACAAACAACTATAACCGTGAGTTGTGGTTACGTACGAACGGTGTCGGTATTTATGGAGGAAAGTCTGAATCTGAAATCGGAACTCCTTTTGTCCCGACTTATACGGTTGACCAGATTGCCAATCCGGCAAACAATACAAACTGGTTTGACGAGATCTCTCGTTTGGGTTTCCAGACTTCACACAACTTATCGATTACAGGCGGTAACGACAATACAAAGTATTTGATTTCCGGAAACTATTTCAAACAGGACGGTGTGATCAAGAATAATGCAATGGAACGTTATTCTGCCCGTGTTAATCTGGATCAGAAATTGAGCAAATATGTGAAAATGGGTGTGAATCTGAATGTTTCACGAAATGAATATGACAATATTCCATTAGGAGACGGACAGAATGAAAATGCAGGTATTCTGGTTTCCGCCGCTCAATTCAATCCGGCATTACCAATCCGTGACGAAAATGGTGATTATTCGATGAACTCCGACGCTTCTTTCCTGCCGAACCCTGTATCTCTACTGGATATTACAGATAAGACAACAAAAGAACGTCTGTTAGGAAATGTATTCTTTGAAGTCCGTCCGATCCAGGATTTACTGCTGAAAGCAAACTTCGGTATCGATCGTAACTACCAGAAACGTAAACAGTACATGCCGACTACCACACTTTACGGAGCCAGAGAGAATGGTTCTGCATATGTAGCTCAGGCTGATAACTCGGATTACCTGATGGAATTGACTGCCAACTACTCCAAACAGATCGGTGAACATAACTTTGGTGTATTAGCTGGTCATTCATATCAGTTGTTTACGTACGAAATGTTGTCAGGTAAGAGCAATGACTTCATTACAGACGGTTTCTTATATAATAACCTGGGAGCAGGTAACGCCAAACGCCCGACCGTCGGTTCTAGTGCAACAAAATCCCGCATGGCATCTTTCTTTGGACGCGTAAACTACTCTTTTAAAGATCGCTATCTATTGACCGCTACGATTCGTACAGATGGTTCTTCCAACTTTGCAGAAGGAAACCGCTGGGGTGTTTTCCCATCTGTTGCTGCCGGTTGGAGATTCCTGGAAGAAGATTTTATGTCACCATTGAAAAACGTTCTGTCCAATGGTAAATTACGTTTAAGCTATGGTGAAACCGGTAACTCCAATGTAGGCGATGTGGCTTACAGCTACTATAAAGTTAAAGACCGCAATAATATATTCGGAGGTTCTATGATCAACGGTGTTTATCTGGATCAGTTGGGTAATGGTGCCCTGACCTGGGAAACAACACGCGAATGGAACGTTGGATTGGATTTGGGATTCTTGGACGGACGTGTCAATGTAACAGCTGAATATTATCATAAGAATATCTCGGATCTGCTGAATGAACGTACTTTGCTTTCTTATAACGAAGTAAACAAAATCATTGCAAACGTTGGTAAAACACAAAGCCAGGGTTTTGAATTGACTATCAATACAACGAATATCCGTAATAAAAATTTCGAATGGACTTCTGACCTGACCTTCTCTTTGTATCGTGACAAATGGAAAGAACGCGATCCGAACTGGAAGCCGAAAGCATATGACGAATATAACGGTTGGATGCGTTACTATTCCGGCTATCTGTCAGATGGATTAGTTCAGCCAGGTGAAACAATCGACCACATGCCGGGCGCATTACCTGGACAGGTAAAGATCAAAGACATCGATGGTTATGTATATGAAGCTGATGGTTCTATCAAAGTAGACGAACACGGTATCCCGATGAAGACAGGCAAACCTGACGGCAAGCTGGATGATGCCGATAAGGTGATTTACGGAAGTAAAGACCCGGGATACTTAATGGGATTCAATAATACATTACGTTATAAAAACTTCGATTTCAATATCTATTTCTACGGCCAGTTCGACAAATTATCTGCCGGCAGTTACAAGAAGACTTGGATCAGTAATAACGTAAACGACTTGCGTCGTGGTTATAACCAGCCGACTTCCATCAAAGATATCTGGAGTTCAGCAAACCCGAATGGTACACTGCCTGGTTATTTCCAGACAGAAAGTGCATATGGTACAGGTGATTATTATTACGAAAAGACCTGGTTTATCCGTTGCCGTAATATTACGTTAGGTTATAATATCCCGCTCAAGACCAGTAAACACATTTTGTCGAACGTACGTGTTTACTTTGATGTGAACAATCCGTTTATCATTACTCCGTACACAGGTCTTGATCCTGAAACCGATGTCTCAAGTGACAAGACCGATGCAGCACAGTTGCAATGGGCTTATCCGAACGTTCGCACATATAGTTTCGGTTTGGATATTACATTCTAATCAGTATAAACAGATAAAAACAAAGATAAAGTCATGAAAAAATTATTATATACAGTAATGTGCTGTTGCGCATTAGCCTCATGTACTAATTTGGATTCGGAGCGATACGATGCGATCAATCCGGACTTCTTCCCGACAAATGAAAAAGACGCAGAAGCCCTTGTTGTAGGAGGTGTTTATGCTCCTTTCCGTAGCGCGGAATATAGCGGTGTGTTCAGTACGGCTCATAGCTTCCAGGTTATCGGAGATATGTCAACCGATATTGCAGTCTGTTGCTGGGTAAATGACAGCTGGATTCCACTGACAACTCACAACTGGACTCCGAACCATAGTTATACTACTCTTAATTATACGGATTATGCGAAATACCTTGGTACAATGACATTGACATTGGATCGTGTTTCAAATGTAGAAATGAGCGATGAAAAGAAAGCATTACTGGTATCGGAAACTCATCTCGGCCGTGGTTGGCTGGCATTTTTACTATATGACTTCTACGGTCCTATTCCAATCCCGACCTTAGAAGATTTACAGAATCCGTTGGATGAGGTGATAGAACCGCGTGCAACCCAGGAAGAAATGACAAAGTTCATCGAAACAGAATTGACCGAATCCCTGAAAGGCCTGCCGACCCGTACAACACAATTCGGACGTTTCGACAAAGGTTTGGCATATACTGTTCTGATGAAATTCTATATGCATGAAAAGAACTGGGCGAAAGCAGAAGAATGTGGTCGTGAACTGTTGAAAGCTGAATACGGTTACGGATTAATGAGTAATTATGCAGACATCTTTACACTCGAGAACGAAGGTAATAAAGAAATTATCTTTGCTTGTACGGAAGAAAGAGGTACGAACCTACAGTTATGGCATGACCATGCTTTACCCGGTAACTATCCGACACAGAATACTGCTATCCAGAAATGGGATGGTTATAAAGTGCCATGGCCTTTCTATCGCACATTTGAAAAAGGCGATGACCGCTTGACTGTTTTAGTCGGTGAATACGTAGGTACCGACGGGGTCCTTTTCAATGAAGAATCTGATATCCAAAAACATGGAAATCTCTATTCGGGAGCAGTTCCCGTAAAATATGGTGAAGATCCCGAGTCTACGGGTGACGGCAGCCAGATCGACCTGGTTGTTTATCGCTATGCAGATGTCCTGACACTGCTTTCAGAAGCAATTGTCCGTAAAGGCAACGCTGTTACCTCAGAAGCACTGGATTTGTTGAATCAGGTCCGTGTTCGTGCCAAACTGAATCCATATGTAATGGGTGATGTGAAGGGTGTGGATGACTTCCTTCAGAAAGTATTGGATGAAAGAGGACATGAACTCTGGTTTGAAGGAGTTCGCCGTTCCGACCTGATCCGTCACGGACAGTTTATCCAGAATGCGAGAGACCGTGGCTGTACGACAACGAAAGATGAATTCGTATTATTCCCGTTGCCTCAGGCTGTTATCAACGAAGGCAAAGGTAAAATTATTCAGAACCCCGGATATTAATTCGCTGCTTTGAAGAATAAAAACTATATTTGCATTTTAAGAAAAGGCCGCTTTAACTGCGGCCTTTTTTTCTCTGATAAAAAACTAAATATCATGAAACATTTGTTTTATACATTTCTCTCCGGTTTACTTTTTATAAGTAATATACTGCCTTCCAATGCCCAGGACTATCCTCCCAATCCTTTGGAAAAAGAAGGATACCGTTTAATTTTCCATGATGAATTTGATGGTAAAGAAATTAATACCGATAAATGGATTCCGGAGTATTTGCCGTCATGGCCTAAAGACAGATCCGTTTGTACCCCAACTTATGAAATGAAGAATGGTATTATCAGACTTATCATTGACAAGAACTCAAAAAATGAATTTGATAACGGCATGTATATTTCCGGTTTCATGAGTGCCAGTCGAACCGGACTGCATCATTATGATCCAAAGAAAAAAGCACTTCACCAGATAAAAACCGAAGCAACTCAGATCAATCAGTACGGATATTACGAAATGCGTGCCAAGATGCAGGATGGCGGAGGTGTTCATTGTGCCTGGTGGCTCATCGGTTTCGAAGACGATCCGAATCAAAGTTGTGAAATCGATATATTCGAAATATTGGGAACTGATGTCAATCGTATTTGGGCTACAGTACATAGCTGGAAAGATTCTACCATTCAATATCATACGAAACATCCGTGGTTTGCCAATAAAAAACTGGCAGAAGAGTTCCATATATATGGCTTCGACTGGACACCAGAAGGTGTCACTGTTTATGTCGACGGTATAGAGGTAATGAAACACAAAGCAGCAATTACTTATCCGCTTATCCAGATCATTTCTTTCTATGATAATCGGAAAGCTAAAGATGGCTGGACAGGTACTTATGATCCGTCCGTTCCTTACCCTAAAAGTTTCGATATCGATTATATACGCATGTATAAAAAAATACCGGAAGGATATAATGCTGTTCCGGAGAATAACCTGTGCATCGCTTCTATAGAACCTGCCCGTTTACAGATAGCGGAAGGGGATGCCGTTCTACGAAACATTGACGGACACATTACCCGTGAGCTGTTATTTACTCCTTCATTTGTCAACGTACATTATAACGATGGTACTATTACACAACAATTTGTCGAATGGGAACCGTTAAGTGACGAAGCCTTCGGGAAAACTCAAAAAGAAGGAACTGTCATTATCGACGGTCGGATCAAAGGACTACCGGAGGCATTACTGAAAGGACAAAAAGCTACGCTAATCATTACTATTAAATAAAATTAATTCAATGAAAGTAATTCATCTCTTATGCTTACTGTTCATCACGGTGATAGCCGAAGCCACATCACCAGTCAAGGCTTTATTAGAGCGTATAGACAAAGGGGCTTCCGATAAATTTCTTATCGAACAGGTCAATTCTCCGGTCGATTTCTTCGAACTGGATCAGAAAGGAAACAAAGTCGTTATCCGTGGAAATAATCCGGTAAATATTGCGACGGGATTAAACTGGTACTTAAAATACTATGCCGGAATCCATCTTTCCTGGAATGGCATGCAGGCCACGCTTCCGGAAATTTTGCCTGCCGTCACCCAAAAGGAACGCCATGAAACAGAAGTGAAATACCGGTACGATTTTAATTATTGTACCTATTCGTACACTATGGCTTTCTGGGATTGGGAGCGTTGGGAAAAGGAAATTGACTGGATGGCCCTGCATGGGATCAATCTGCCGCTTGCTATGGTTGGAACAGATGGTGTCTGGTATAATGTGCTTAAAAAATTAGGATACTGTAAAGAAGAGATCGACGAGTTTATTGCCGGTCCCGGTTTTCAAGCCTGGTGGTTGATGAACAATCTGGAAGGGTGGGGAGGCCCCAATTCGGATAATTGGTATAAACAACAGATAGCTCTCCAGCAACGCATTTTAAAACGAATGCGTGAATATGGCATTGAACCCGTGCTCCCGGGTTATTCAGGCATGGTTCCTCATAATGCCAAAGAAAAATTGGAATTGAACGTATCCGATCCGGGATTATGGTGCGATTACCGCCGTCCGGCATTTTTGCTGCCGACCGATCCCCGTTTTCATGAAATAGCCTCGCTTTACTATAAAGAAATGAACAAGCTCTACGGCAAAGCCAACTTTTATAGCATGGACCCGTTCCATGAAGGAGGAAGTGTTGCCGGAGTAAACCTGGATGCTGCCGGAAAAGCAATCATGCAGGCTATGAAAAAAAATAATCCGAAAGCTGTTTGGGTCGCTCAGGCGTGGCAGGCAAACCCACGTTCTCAAATGATAGAGAACCTGAAAGCCGGTGATATGATTGTTTTGGACCTGTTTTCAGAAAGCCGTCCGCAATGGGGAGATCCTAAATCTACCTGGTATCGGAAAGAAGGGTTCGGACAACATGACTGGATTTACTGTATGCTGTTGAATTACGGAGGGAACATCGGATTACATGGAAAGATGAACCATGTGATCGATGAATTCTACAAAGCCAAGAAAAGTCCTTTTGGCAAAACATTGAAAGGTGTCGGCATGACCATGGAAGGAAGTGAGAATAATCCTGTCATGTTCGAATTGCTTACCGAACTACCCTGGCGTGCAGAAAAATTTGATAAAGACCAATGGATAAAGAATTATACGTTTGCCCGTTATGGGAAAACAAACAAGACAGTACAGGATGCCTGGATATTATTAAGTAATTCTATCTATAACTGTCCGCCCGAAAATGTGCAGCAAGGTACTCATGAATCTATTTTCTGTGCCCGCCCTTCCGAGCATCCGTATCAGGTATCCAGCTGGTCGGAAATGGAGGACTATTACGATCCGGAAGATGTGATACATGCGGCAGCTATGCTGGTTTCTGTGGCTGATCAATTTAAAGGGATTAATAACTTTGAATATGATCTGGTAGATATCGCTCGCCAGGCAATCGCAGAAAAAGGAAGGCGGATTGAAAAAGTGGTCGAAGCGGCTTATATTTCCGGTGATAAGTCTCTTTATAGAGCTTCCACAGAGCGTTTTCTGGCATTACTCCTGTTACAAGACGAATTGTTAGGGACTCGTCCGGAATTTAGAGTCGGTAACTGGATTCGACAAGCCCGTTCCATTGGTAATACTCCGGAAGAAAAAGATCTTTATGAATGGAATGCCCGGGTACAGATCACAACCTGGGGAAACCGGAATGCAGCAAATAACGGAGGGTTACGGGATTATGCCCACAAAGAATGGAATGGCATTCTGAAAGACTTTTATTATATGCGCTGGAAAACCTGGTTTGACCATCAACTTCAAAAGCTGGAAGGGAATAATCCTGCAGAGATAGATTTTTATGCATTGGAAGAACCTTGGACAAAAGCAACTAATTTTTATACCTGGAAACCGGAAGGAGACTGTATTCCAACTGTAAAACGTATCTTTGCGGAAGTATTTGAATAAAAACTTTTAATAATAACGCTATGCACTTAAGAAAAACACTTCTTCTATCCTTTCTGACTGTATTTTTTACATTATCATGTTGGGCCGGAAGCAAATACGAATCAAAAATCGCATCTTTAGAAGGTGAAAAATGGTGGGGAGGTATGGTTGCCTTAGGATCTCAAATGCCTTTTAAAGACAATCTCCGTCTATTCGATCTTGCCTCTGAAAACCTGAACAATCAGAATGTTCCTCTTCTTTTATCTTCTGAAGGAAGATATATCTGGAGTGAAAAACCGTTCTCTTTCAAGATAGAGAATGGCAATTTACAAATCTTTTCAGAGTATGAAAGCTTGGAACCTGTATTGGCTGGTAATACATTAAGAGATGCTTATCTGGCTGCCTCAACCAAGTATTTTCCACCTTCGGGTCAATTGCCGGATTCTTTGTTTTTCTCAATGCCGCAGTATAATACATGGATTGAACTGATGTACAATCAGAACCAGGAGGATATACTGAAATATGCAGATAACATATTGAAAAACAAATTTCCGGTAGGAGTTTTTATGGTAGACGATAACTGGCAGAAACATTATGGAAATTTTGACTTCAAGCCGGAACGTTTTCCCGATCCGAAAGGAATGATCGACCAATTGCACAAAGACGGATTCCGCATTATGTTATGGATCTGTCCGTTTGTAAGTCCGGATAGCCCCGAATTCCGTGAATTGCAGCAAAAGGGATATCTGATCAAGAAAAAAGGTACCCAGCAAGCAGCGATAATCCCCTGGTGGAACGGGTATAGCGCTTGTTACGATCTTAGTAATCCGGGAGCGGCAGAACATTTGAAGCAACAGTTACGCAATATGCAGGAGAAATACGGTGTCGATGGTTTTAAATTCGATGCAGGCGATATAGGTCATTATAATGATCCGAATCTGGAGTTTTATGATAAAGCAGCTACATCGGTCGATATGTGTGAATACTGGGCGAAAATAGGATTGGATTTTCCGTTTAACGAATACCGTGCCGGTTGGAAAATGGGAGGACAGGCTTTGGTCCAGCGTTTAGGAGATAAGGATTATTCCTGGAATGCTGTAGGGCTTCTTATTCCTGACATGATTGCAGCCGGCTTATTGGGATATGCTTATGCTTGTCCGGATATGATTGGCGGAGGCCAGTTCGGTTCTTTTTTGGGTGTCGATCAAACCAAACTGGATCAGGAACTGATCGTTCGTTCCTGCCAGGTCCATACATTAATGCCTATGATGCAGTTTTCTGTAGCTCCCTGGCGTATTCTTGATGAGAAACACCTGGCTATTTGCCGTGATTATGCTCATTTACATGAAAAGATGGGAAGTTACATTCTGGAACAAGCCCGCCAATCAGCTCAGACAGGCGAACCGATCCTCCGCCATATGGAATACGCATTTCCACATCAGGGATTTGCGGATTGCAAAGACCAGTTCATGCTGGGCGATAAGTATTTGGTAGCCCCGATCCTGACCAAAGAACATACCCGCAAAGTTATGTTGCCCAAAGGACAATGGAAAGACGATACAGGCAAAAAATTCCGTGGACCGAAAACGATTGAGGTGGAAGCTCCTTTGGAGAGGTTGCCTTGGTTTGAGAAGATAAAATAATCTGTACTATACAAAATGAGAGTGATTGGATACCGAATCACTCTCATTATACATTTTACTCATTATACGCTTCTACAAGTAAATGGTAATTTCCCTTTTCTAATAGAGTTGTATCAAATTCGATATCAATATCTTTTGTCTCACCTCTCAACAGAGTGAAATAATTATCATTCATCATTATTGGAAGGATACGTTCCCCATCACCTGAGCGGACAGGAGTGACCCTGACACAGAAAGCAACGGAAGAACCAACATTTTTTATAGTTGCATGAATAATATTTTTTTCTCCCTTTTTTTGTTTTTTTGATTTTACCGCTAATTTTGCTTTAGGCAAGTTATTCAGAGCCCGGTAATCTCCTTTTTCAGTCCCTTTCCAATAAAAATTATCCGAAAGAACTATACCCTTATTATCTGTCAGTTTCAATTTAATAAAATAGACGGGGGACAAGTCCGACTGTTGTTTTTCGGTTGGCAGCAAGAGATTAAAAGCGAGCGATGCCGTATTGGAAGGAGAGTTAATATCTGCTATCCGATTATATGTTTTTACCAGCGAACCATTCAGGTTATAAATCTCGGCAATAGCTTTTAATCCTGTATAATTGTAAGAACTACTATTGATTACTTTTACTGAATTATCTACCGGACTCCACTGGATATGCAAAGGTTCACAAGCTTTTTTCACGCCCCAGTAAGCGCCGTTCAAATCATAATAGTAATCATATGTCTGCCAGACGAATGAAGGGTAAGCTGATTGGCTCATCCATGTCAATATTCCGGAAGCATCTTCCCACATATGATGCTGCCAGCCTTCATACATCGCTTTGTTTACTTCGAGGTTAAGAAGTTGTGCCTTCCGGCAGAAATCTTTTATACCGGTAGCATCGCCATAGTTTTCATTTACAGTAGAGAAATATTTGTCAGGGCTGGCATTTCCTGCAGATGGTCCGAAGAAATGTTTATTCCACATTTCATTTCTAGGCCACCAATACTCTTCCGGTATGAATTTCTTGAAACTTTCAAATGTAGTAAATACAGCGGTTCCTATTTCCGTACGGAATCCCCATCCTTTCTGCGCATGGTCCCCAAAACCTCCCGGATATTTAGTGAAATACCATTCAGGTGTCCCATTAGTCCATGGACCGCTACCCGACAAGTCGAATTCGCGCGAATTAGCATGATAATAGCGGTCGTTACCATCATAGACTGCCACGTTTTCCTTTAACCAGCCATTTAACGGAGGTAAAGGAACTCCCTCATTATCCCCACACCAGACGGCTATACAAGGATGATTCCTCAAACGTTTGATTTTTTCTACGGCATTTTTATTGAATGCAAATACATCGTCCGGTAGATTCGGATGCGAATTTAACCAAAAATCATCCCATACCATAATACCATATTTGTCGCATGCCTCATAAAATTCCTCATCAGTGGTGGAGCCAATCCAGTTGCGTATCATATTATAGTGCATATCTTTGTGTAACTTGACTTTCAGGTCATATTCTTTCCCACGGCAACGAAGCATATATTCGCTCATGCCCCAGTTTCCACCTTTGACATAAATACGGGTCCCATTTACAGACAGATGAAATACACCACCTTCGTTGTCGTAGGAATATTCCCGGATACCGAAACTAAACTCCTGTTGGTCAGAGACCTTATCATTTATGACATATTGAAGATCACAAGTATATAAGTTCGGTTCTCCATATCCGTTCGGCCACCAGAGTTCAGGTTTGTTTATATGCAGCTGTTCGCACCATTTACTATCTATTTGAAATGTCCGCTGTTTACCGGCATCAATATTAAACTCCTGAGAGAATTTAATATCGCCAGGCTGAATAACACCTTTCAATATACCTTTTTGCTTTTCTCCCGTATGATTTTTTAATTCAAATTGCAATGACAGGTCTGCTTCATCCGGATTAGGGACCTTTGTCCGGACCCACGGATCGATTAAGGATACCGGACCGGAAGTCGAAATATATACATCATCCGTTATGCCGCTTAATAATCCGGGGACATAAGGCATCCAATCCCAGCTGGCACTCGATATATAAGTCGGACTTGCATAGTTTGGAATTGGTAAAGTCGGCCAGTATACCAGAACAGCCAAAACATTATTCCCTTCTTTCTTCAACAAATCAGTAATATCAAATTTACCTCTCTCCATAAAACCATCGAGTTCTCCAATGCAGTTTTCATTAAAGAATATCTCAGCCTTTCTATTTATCCCTTCAAAATTTAGCCAGATTTTTTCGCCAGCCGGTAATGAAGAAGTTGCAAATTCAGTTCTGTACCAGAAATTTCGGTCGTACTTGGACTTATCCACATTATAAGCATTATCTGCATAATTAGGATCTTTTTCCAGTCCGACTTCCACATACGAACCGAACACTGTTCCCGGAACAATCGCTTTTACCCAAGAGGAAATATCATACCCTTCTTTATAGATGGAAATACTGTCTTTTCCTATTTCTACTTGTGCTTTAACACGCCAATCGGCTATTTCTGCGGCACTATTAAGTGATAGCTTATCGGCTGTTGCCCCAGCTGAAAGTAGCGGGAGCAACATTCCGATAAAACCAAAGAGATGTTTTATCATATAAATGAATTGATTTTATTTTTGTGAAAGAGAGAAAGGGCGGTCGCTCAATGCAGTACCTCGGTTCTTTTCCGGCTGGTTGCTCATTTCCAATTTGAGAACACCGCCATTGGTTATATCACTATATTTGATAAAGTTGCGCGTATGATTATTACCGTTCAGGCTTGCACTTCGGATATAAACATTATCTTTACTATTGTTATTAGCCTCTATTATGAATTTATTCTCATTTTCCAAAGTAATCGTTGCTTTTGGAAATTTTGGACTACCTAATACATATTCATCTGTTCCCGGGCAAACACTGTAAATACCTAAAGCACTTAGTACATACCAGGAAGACATGCCACCCTGATCTTCATCGCCGGGATAACCATTCTCCGTCCCATTATACAAACGGTCCATCACCTGACGAATCCAGTATTGGGTTTTCCATGGCTGACCAGCATAATTATAGAGGTAAATCACATGTTGAATAGGTTGATTCCCTTGTGCGTACTGTCCCATCTTTGCTAATTCCATCTCCAGCATTTCATGTATTTTCGTGCCATAAGTACCATATTTTATCGTATTAGGCACAGAAAATACAGAATCGATCTTTGCAACAAACTTTTCGTCACCCCCCATCAGATCTATCAGCCCTTTTACATCATGAAATACAGACCAGGTGTAATGCCAGGCATTTCCTTCACAGTATGGACCGCCCCATTCGTACGGATCGAAATCGGCCCAGGAACCGTCAATCTTTCGTCCGCGCATGAATCCGACTGAAGGGTCGTATACATTCTTGTAATTATACATTTGTTTACCGAATATATCCTGGTAAAATTTGTTTCCTGTCATTTTAGCCAACTGATAACCACAGAAATCATCATAGGCATATTCCAATGTCTGTGCTGTTGAACCCATGGATTCCGGATAAGGGATATAACCGATCTGATAATATTCTTTCCAGAGAAAACGTCCGTTGGCTCCCCCCCAAGGACCTTTGTTCATCGCTTCGTGTGCATAAGCTTTCAGAGCTTGTTCAGGATCGAAAGTTCTGATTCCTTTTGCCCAGGCATCGGCAAGCAAAGAAATAGCATGGTTACCAATCATACCGCCGGTTTCACTGGGTGCTGACCAGGATGGTAACCAGCCACATTGTTCTTGTGCGTCAAGCAATGCTTGCATATAGCGTCCTTGCATGGTTGGATGGAGAATGTTCGTCAGAGGGAACTGGGAACGGAATGTATCCCAAAAGCCGTTGTCTGTGAACATATATCCATCGTGAATCTTAGAATCGTAAGGGCTGAAATAGTAAGGTTCTCCATTCTCTTTTTCTTCATAGAATTTGTGAGAGAAGAGATTGGCACGGAACATACAAGAGTAAAATGTAGTCATATCTTCTTCTGTACCACCTTCTACCAATACACGATTTAACAAAGTATTCCATTCGTTCCTTGCAGCCTTTTTCGTATCTTCCAGCGATTTGTGATTCCCTAATTCACGTTGCAACGTAACCATAGCCTGTTCATGGCTAATATAAGAAGAGGTAACTTTAACCTGCACTTTTACTCCTTGCTTGAACTGGACATAAGCACCAACACCCGCACCAGAAGCAGCTAACTGACCACTTACAGTTTGATTGTCTTTATTATTCCATGTTCCGTATGCCGTAAAAGGTTTATCGAACTGGATAACAAAATAGTTCATGAACTCTTTCGGTACAAATGCACCATTGTTCACATAACCGGTAATTCGTTTGTTTTTCGGGTCTATCTTTACATCACTCATTTTCGTATAACCATCCAGAACTACATAAGCATCACCTGTAGAAGGATAGGAAAAGCGAAAATGGACAGAACGAGTTGTCGGAGACATTTCTGTAGTTATGCCATTATCAAATTTAACCTTATAGTAATGCGGACTACCTACCTCATTTTCGTGTTTGAAAGATAAAGCACGTTCTTCTTCACCAACAACCAGCTTTCCTAATACCGGCATTAAAGAGAATACGCCATAATCCCCCACCCACGGGCTACATTGATGAGTTTCCTGAAATCCACGTATAGTAGTAGCAGTATATTTATATTTCCATCCGTCTCCATTTTTACCTGTCTGTGGCGACCAGGCATGCATAGGATATGGTACGGCTGTTGTGGGATAGGTATTTCCCCAGCTAAGTTCATAAGTAGAGTTTGTTCCTTGCAATGTATTGACATATTTTACCAGATCTTTCTGTGCCGATACTTGCGAGGATATGCTTATTCCTGCAATCAATATGAGTGCTGTAAATAATCTTTTGATATTGGATTTGTTGTTTTTATTCATTTCGTATAGTTTGATTTTATTAATTATTACATGACCTGTTTATTTTTCAGTGAGACCTTTCCATGAATCCGTACGAAACGGAGAAGCGAGCAGTCCGTCACTATTTACCAGGTTATTGTCTGCCGGATTATTAGACCATCCATAACGGACTGCGACCGGTTCTTTGATTTCATCGTTGAAGACAATAACTTTCCCATCATGTATATAGGCCTGTGCCCATACAAATTTCCGGTCTGATCCGGCAATAGTAAAACCGTTGATATAGCTATATCTATTTTTATCACTGGTCGATAATCCTTTACCGACATTGGAGAAAGAAAGTATGATTTTATTTCCTTCCTTTTTCATTGACTCAAATACAGGACCGGCTCCCAAAACATCTTGCCCATAAGCAATTTTCAAGGCATTCTGAGCCAACCGCTTACCTACATCCTGTTTGTTTCTTGGATGAATGTCAAAAGCCTCCCCTATATCGGTAATTACAGCTTGTCCGGTTTTGTGCAAGCGTAAAGTCATATTTTGTGCTTCACGTAACTCAGCCCATTCACTTTCCTGAGGTTGTGCCTCTATAGCCATAAAGTTAGCTAACTGAACCCAGATAAAAGGGAACTCGTACCCCCATTGTTTACGCCAGTCATTAATCATTAGCGGAAACAATGAACGATATTGCCAGGCATGAGCAGCGTTATTTTCACCTTGATACCAAATTACCCCTTTAATGTTGTAACCGACCAAAGGACGTATCATGCCATTGTAAAGCAAAGACGAAAAGCTGTTAGGTCCGGAACCTGTGTTTGAAAAACCATAGGATGAACTAAGAACAGATGGTTTGTAACTCCATTCTCCCGCTAAAGGATATTTACGTCCAGCGACTTCCAGAAAAACCTCCTCATCTTTTGCAGACATGCCACCGATAGTACCTGTATCTGTCATACGCAAGGTAATTATGTTTTTTCCACTTTTCAATATACCGTCTTTAATGTGGTAGTTTCTGTTTGCAAACCAGAAATCAGTTCTTCCGACCTCAACACCATTCACATAGGTGATATCTCCGTCATCAATTCCACCCAACTGGATGTGGCCTTCCAAGCCGGCAGCTTCATCCGGCAAGTCAATCTCTGTTCTAAACCAGACTACCCCATCTTCATTTTTCAAATCACCGGACCAGATAGATGGGATATGAACCTTTTCCCAATCGGTCGTTTTCATAGTAGGAGCATACCATTTTTCGATCAATCCTTTATCTTTTTCCAGAGCCTTTTTGAAGCGTTCGATATCTTGCATAGAATAACCTAATGCTTTTTCCAACGTTTTGCCTTTATAAGAGGCGTATACAGGGTTCTCCATAGCGGCCTCCCAACTTGTCCAGGTTTCAATATCGGTACCTCCCCAGGAAGAATGAATTAACCCGACAGGGACATCCAACTCTTTCTCTAAAGCTTGTCCGAAGAAATAAGCGACAGCAGAAAATGTAGGGCTTGTCAATGGGTTACATTCTTCCCATGAAGTTTCTTGTATATCGTCGCACTCATTCGTTTGTATCGTTTTAGGAACTGTAAGCAAACGGATTTGCTTATTTTCCGACTGTCGAATAGCCTCTTCCGCATTATGTGCTCCACTCAGATTAAATTCCATATTGGATTGCCCGCTACACAACCAGACATCTCCAATCAGAATATTATCTAATGCAATAGTATTATCATGCCCTTTCACCGTCATACTAAAAGGACCTCCATATCTCATAGAGGGTAGTTCTACCTGCCAGCGACCATGCTGATCTGCTTTTGCCGTTATACTCGTTCCGTTGAATGAAACAGTAACGGTTTCTTTTTTATCCGCTTTTCCCCAGATATGAATAGGCATATCCCGTTGAAGTACCATATTATCGGAGAAGAAATGCGGCAGGCTGACAGTAGCCTGCATAAAGCTGCTGAACAATAAGCCTACAGCTAATAATGATGGTTTGATAATCTTTCTCATATTTATCGTTTATGTTATTTGTTGCTAATTTATTCCCCATTCTTGATTAGGAGCAGCTCCTACTTCTATTTCTAAAGCTCCTCCTGCTATTATTTCCTGATAGTCGATGTGGCACTTTGTATATGTTTTGCCATTTAACCGTGCGGATTGGATGTACACGTTTTCAGGTGAATTATTCCGCACCTGAATTGTAAACGTTTTACCTTTCCCAACCTGTATGACAATATGATCAAATAATGGCGTTGTAATTTCAAAACGAGTTTCTCCAGGGCAGACCGGATGAATGCCGCAAGCAGTCAATACATACCAGGCAGACATTTGGCCAACATCTTCATTTCCAACTAATCCTTCGACAGCATTTTTATAGGCTTTTTCGCAGATAAAACGACTCCATTTCTGAGTTTTCCAGGGCTCTCCCAGACGATTGTACAGGAAGGGAACATGATGTACCGGTTCATTTGCATGGTTATAATAACTGTTCCACAAAAAATCGGGAGGTGTTTTTTCAAACATATTATCGAGATCTGTAATCACAACGCCTCTTCCTCCTTTTAAGGTAACCAAACCCTCGATATCATGTGGAACAAACCAACCTTGTTGTAATTCGTTACATTCCATGCAGCCATACCATTCCTGTAAATATCCTTCTTTCGGCCATGCAACAAAAGAGCCGTCTTCTTGCCGGGGGCGAAAGCTTTTCTTTTCAGGATCATAGATGTTGCGGTATGCCTGCGAACGTTTACGATACTTCTCCTGGTCCTCCTTTTTCCGGAGCTGACGCGCCAATTCCGACAGACACCATTCTGTATATCCGTATTCCAATGTTTTGGATATTCCTATTGGGTCTGGTGTATATCCCAGTTCCCCGTTCCCAAATTTTTCAGAAGAGTTAACGGCATATCGGTAGGCCTTTTCTATATCATATTTCCGGATACCTTTCGCATAAGCATCTGCCAATACTGAAATGGCCGGATTACCCAACATACACCCGCTATAAGCATTCAATAATTCCCAACGTTCGTAATATTCCTTTCCACTTTGTTCTGCTAACACAATTAATGAATTTAATAAATCATCAATTAATTGTGGATTGATAATCGTCTGTAAAGGCATCTGGCTACGGAAAACATCCCATCCACTGAATATAGTCCGTTTGGTAAATGAATCGGAAATATAAACTTTTCCATCTGCTCCCGGATATTCTCCATTTACGTCGGAAAAAATACGGGGATCAATCATTGTATGGTAAAGTGAAGTATAGAAAATTGTCTTTTGTTCTTCGTTTTTACCTTCTACTGAAATTTTATCTAATGCCTTATCCCATAAAATACGACTATTATCATATACCTGACTAAAATCCCAATCCTGTATTTCAGCTTTCAGATTCTTTTCAGCGCCTTCAGGGCTGGTAAAAGAAATCCCTGCCTTCAACAATATCTGTTCATCCTTTTGCGTTTCAAACTCGGAGTAAAAACCCAGATGTTTTCCTTTAAATTCTTTTACGCCCGGTATAATTTTTGCATCAGCAATCAATTGCTGATATGCATCACTTTCTATGTTTTCCCTTTTGCGGGGTTGATCATCGGGTATATCGGCACTCCATACTCCATAGTTTTTTAACGGTTTGGAGAACTGGGCATAAAAGTATACGGTATAATTTGCTTTCCCTTCTCCATTACCCCAGCCTCCGCCATCCGGCGTACATATCATTTTTCCGGCAATTGTATGTTTATCCAACACCTTCACTTCCTGCCAGGTAGAGGTTCCGCCTACACGGTGCGCCAGGTCGATCTGGATACGCGACTGCTTATCAGCAGGGAAAGTAAAACGAAGCATTCCGCTATGTGGAGCGGCTGTTGCTTCCGTACGAATATTATAATCGCTTAGAAGAACCGAATAATATCCCGCTTTTGCCTGTTCTGATTTTTTATCATAACGGGAACGGTAACCTGCATCCGGATTATCCGGTTTACCGGAATTAGTTTTCAATGGTCCGGTAGTAGGCATTACCAGAAAGTTTCCCAGATCCCCGAACCAGCCAACCCCGCTCATTTGGGTGAAGGCAAAGCCTTCGATGCTCTTATGTTCATAACTATATCCTGAACCGTTATCCCCTCCGGTAATCGTGTTGGGACTTACCTGAACCATACCATAAGGAGTCGTTGCTCCCGGAAAAGTTTTTCCTAGCCCATGATAAGCTCCCGCCGCATCTACATTCGTACTAGCCCCGACAAACGGGTTGACATAATCCGATAGATGCAAAGATATTTCCGCCTGGTTGGCTACAGAGTTACAACCGACCAATGCGGTACTGACTAGAATACCTAATAGTTTATACATCTGAAGGTCTATTTTTATTATTGTTTAATTCTGAATGTCTTAATCCCGAATTGAGGAATATCAAAAGACAAAATCTGCCGGTTCTTATCTTTCCGGTAAGAATAATCTTTTATCTTTTCATTTTCCAGATTTATTTCTTCAACAGAAGCCGGAATAAACGGTAGTATAAAGGATTTCATTCCGCTTGTCCCCTCATTATAAAGACGGACAATAAAATTATCCCCGTCGTAATAAGCAGTACTCAAAAGTAAATCCTTATCCGGTATACTTAATAAAGAAGCAGATGGTTTATCCGAAGTCGCATACAAGGCAACCAATGGTTCTCCCCTTCTGGCATTTTCAAAAGATATATAGGCTTCATTCCACATACCTCTATGAGGTAGAAAGCTGTAATTGATTTCCGTCTGTTCCTTTATGGCATAATCCCGTCCCCACAGTCCGCCACCAGAATACTGGACAGTCAGTCCCAACGGATAGTCTTCTCCATGCAAATAGCTGGTTGTATGGTCTGTAAACAGACAGAAAGCCTGATCATTCTGTTTGTCGTACAAATCCACCCAATTCAGGATGACATTATTCTTTATACTGTCCCAACGATTGAAAAAAGTATTTTTCAATTTACTTTCGCAGACATCGAAGGGAGCATTTTTGTAAACCTGCTTATGCCCCGGAAGAACGGGGAAAAGCAGATGTAATTTATAACGATCATCATAATAAGTCTTGCGAGATTCCTGCATTTTGCTGGTTTCTTTCCGTTCTCCAATCCTGGTATTACCTTGCCAACTAATTATCAAACGACAATCAATCCGAGGGTCTCCTTTCTTTAATGTCAAATATTGTGTAAACGGATGTCGTCCTATTTTCCCTTTGATGGAAACAGTCGTTATCAGAGCCCCATCCACTTCTACAGATACATTGGCCGGAGTTGAGGAGGAAGATAAAAAGCCTCCTTCTTCATAAAAGTTACCACGCAGTTCGTTGAAAGCATAACCTGCCTGATTGTCTATCCATTCTTTCTTTTCTTTTTTACTGTAGAGAGATGTGATTGTACCACCTTTTTCCGGGTCAATTTCTATCCGATACAAATCATTCTCTACAAGTAAGTGGTTATTTGCTAACCTTTTGGTTTGTATCTCTTTACTCTTTGAAACCTTACCTTCTTTCAGGGAAAAAGAAGTATATCCCATTGCGGGGACATCCGCCATAAATACGATTTCATTTTTTGATATTTTCTGATAAGGAACCGTTTTACCAGAAATATTTTTCACAACAAATGGAATGGAAGTCCAGGGAGTATTTAATTTACAATGGACTAACTCCTTACGATTTATTCCAGCCGTATTATATATTTGTATCGTTGAGTCATCTCTTTGTTGGGGAGCAATCAACTGATCACATATGTTATTACTTTCAGTTGTATATAAACGTACGTTCTCCGCCCAGGTTTTTCCAGTACTTCCCATGTTATTGTAAGGTACAATCCAGCAATCGTGATGTTGTGACATCAATAAGTTACGCCATGCCCTGTCGAGCGCTTTATTATCCCAGGCTTTCCCATCGTAAAACCTCTGTAGAGTAGCTATTTTTTCGGTCTGTATCAGTTTTTGTTCGGTAACTCGTATTTCCTGCGACAGCTTTTGGAGCACCTGGCTTCCCCACATCAAAGAAACCAGCACATCCTCCTGGCTGACTCTCCAGTCCTTAGCAGGAAGTCTGTCTGTTACCTTGTTTAAATAATCAGTCCATAGAGTATAAGTTCCGGAAGATTTTTCAGGGGCTCCGAGCCAAGGTCCGTTTTTCCATCCGGCATCCTGATAACACATACCTATCGGATATGCTATACCACCTTCTTTACAGGCATTCAGGTATTTGGAGGAATTGTTCCATGCGGTTGTCTGCCAAGTGGAGTTATCTTCCAGTTTTTCCACACTATAACGGGGAATGGTCAGCATTTGAGTATTGTCCGGACCGATCCAGTTCACTAAGTCATCTCCGTAAGCTACCATATATCCTCCATAGCAAGTATCCGGATTCTTCAATACAGCATACCGGAAACCAAACAAACGGAGTATTTGTGGCAACGCACTGGTGAAGCAGGGCTCTTCCACGGCATATGTGTGGAATGAAAGTGTAGGAAAATGAACCCTCAACAGGTTCATACCATAAGAAAACTGCCGTATCAGGCTTTCCCCCGAGATATTGTAACAATAAGGTTGTGAATAGGTGGGGTTAGTGAATTCAATAAGCCGTCCGTCTTCTTTCGCCAGGAATTGTTGAAACTCTCTATATGTATCCGGTACCCAAACTTTAACAGAGTCAAATGTTTCCGGTTCCAATTCCAGATTAATCCGCCAGCCCGGATATTCTTTCAGTTTATCCATCATGAATGCAGTTTGCCATTTAGGGTAATGTCCGAACACACCTCCGTGATATCCGTCGGCAAAATAGACAGACTGGGCATGTAATCCTCCTAACCCTATCAGGGTAATAAGTGATGATACGATTTGCTTTCTCATGGTACTAACTGTTGGTCTGTTTTCACTTTTACATCTGTATTAATTCAATTCTTCTGATTTTGGGCTGAGCGATCGAATAAATCATGTTTACAAGTACCTCCATTTCTTTATTCCATGCTTCGCGTATTTCAGGATGCATCGCTTTGGTGAAATTATCAATATGTCCCTGCAAGAAAATATTGGCATTCAGATTGGCTCGAATAGAATCCATCGCTACATGATTATCGGCAAACAGAAGTCCTTTATCTTTCAAAATAGCAAATTCAGTCCAGGCATATTCTCGAAAACGTTTTTCTATTTCCCAACGTTCTTCGTTCAGATGCATGATTTTTACTGCTTGTTGATATTGGGGCGTCTGGGTCAACTCCGCCATATTGATACCTTTAGCCAGGTCTTCCGCTGGAAAAGTTGCCATTTCTTCTCCGTCAATTTTCAGGGTATAATTGCCTTTCAAACCTTTAACGCGCAACACTTCCTGATTAATATCCTGTATAAGAGGTACATATTGAGAAGCCATCGACTGACTCCTTTTTTTACCCCAACCACGTGGTACCGTGTCTAAAGGATAAGGCAAAGCTTTTGCCAGGTAGTTAAAAGAGAGGTTGCCGTTTTGGTTTTCCACATTACTAATGTAACAATTGTTTTGCGTTTCTACTCTTTTGTTTGTAGCATTTACACAAATTTCAGCGACTGGCTTTCCGGCAAGTCCCTGTGATTTCAGAAAGAAATAAGCCATCAGCATATTCCCATCGTTATCCGGGTGGATACGGTCTCCCTGCATTAAAGTGAACTCAGGATTCTTCGCTTGTTGTTCTGCGTTGATTTGTAAAATGGGGTTATGGAAATCAACGAAGGCCCAGTTGTTTTTCTTCGCAGCATCAATCTGCATGCCTATAATTTTCCGAATTGTTTCATTTTTGTTCGGGAACGGTTTATTATCCGCATTTTTCCAGGTTTCATCGTAAGGAGAACCTCCTATCAAAACCACCTCCGTTTCCGGATGTCCTTTCATTATTTTCTGCATAGCCTGAAACGTGGTATCCACTCTTTGTAGTTGCTTTTCAACAAACTGAACTGCATCATCCCGGAAGTATTCATAATAACCGCTGTCATTCATCCCAAACGTCAAAGTCAGAACAGTCGGCTTTTTTGCATACGCATCTTCTTCCAGACGCTTGAGCATATCCCAGGATGCGTCCCCTCCGATACCTGCACTATACATTTGCATACGCTGATCCGGAAAACGGGTCATATAATATAACCAGATATAAGAATGGTAATGTCCTCCTTCGGTAATACTATTTCCAACGAAGACCACCCGGTCGCCAGCTTTAAACGGTTCCGAAGCTTTTTGGGCAGACAAAGATTGCACAGCCAATAAAGCTGAAGCTATTAATACTATTAATTGTTTCATTTTCATTAAAATTCTAATTGTTTGTCGGAAACTGCAACAGCTACAAATGAGTCTGCACAGCCGTAATATAGATACCATTTGTTTTTATAATATACCAGCCCTTCGATAAAAACAGTTCCTGCTGGGTACTGGCCACTTTTTTCAAAATCATCCGTAGGTTGCAGGAATGGTTTATCCAGGCGGGCTATTACTTTTGTCGGATCTTTCTGATCGAACAAAACCTGACCTGCACAATAAGAGTTGGCTGGATAAGCGGTGTCCCCTTCGGTTCCGGCTCTGTTTTTCCCGTTGTATAATAACAGAATGCCTTTCTTGGTAAGGATGGCGGGAGGACCACATTCCGTTAAATGGCTATCAAATTTACCTGGACGGGGAGAGAATAGCTTCAACAAATTACCATCTTTATCTACAAGTGGTTCCCAGTCCGTCAGATTATCGGAGGTTGCAGCATATACATTCTGTTCTCCCCAATACATGAAATATCTGCCATTGATCTTTGTAATAACTTGTTTATTCCCCTTTAGTGTGGTTACGATAGAGGCAGATTTAGACGGTTCGTCATAAAATCGACCTTCATATGCTTTGCCAAATGCCGGCCCGTGTTTTGTCCAGTTTACTAAATCCTTGGATGTCGCAACTGCAAGACGGGGTACTTTTCGGTTCCATTGTGTGTATAGTAATACATACGTACCATCTTCAGTCATTGCTACACGTGGATCTTCCGTTCCTCCAGGACACTCATTCGCTTCTTGCGAATCTTTCGCAGGGTAGAATGCAGGGGTAGTTTTCCTTGTAAAATTAAGCCCATCAACAGAGGTTGCATATCCTAAACGAGATGTTCTGGAACCAATCCCCTGTGCCGAATTATCCTCTGCACGGTAAAGAACGACAATTTCATTCTTGTAAATAGTTGCGGCCGGATTGAATGTGTCGCTTTCTTCCCAGGCAACAGAGTCTTCCCGCATCGGACAGTAAAACTTTGTACTTCCCTGCGGAGAGATAATCGGATTCTTACCGGCTGGGCGTTCGAAACCATCCAGACACCAGTCTGTAGTGTCTACAGCGACAGTTTCTGTACTTTTCTTTTTCATTTCGCATGAAGTGAATGCTATTGCCAGCAGTAAGCCGGCAGAGATAATCATAATACCTTTATTCATGGATATCTTTCTTTTATTTAATTAGTAGATAACAGATACAATTTATCACACAACTGTTTTTAGACTTACAATATTATAATATATATCTGTTATTAAGCCTCTACTCTTGACCTTCTTCGTGTAATTGTATCATTTTTTCTTTCTTATGACAGGATAGACTGCTTAATTTCCAAAAGAAGGTGGAGTTACTGAAGTTCCCCATGCCTTATTCGGTTTCGGGGACAGCGAATATTCGAGTATTCCGCCATTTTTAATGTCATTCCAGTCAATCCAAGTCGAATCAGATCTTTTCCCGTTTACTTTCAAAGCCTGTATATATTCTTTCCTTTCGTCCCCACCTTTTATCACTAAATCCCCATCTGCCAAATGCAATATAATTTCAGGGAAGAAGGGACTGTTAATGGAAAAACCTCCAACTCCGGGTATTTCAGGGAAAAGACCGATATTGGCAAATACATACCAAGCCCCCATCGAACCCAAATCATCATTTCCGGGAAGTCCATCCAGACGGCTATTGTACTGTTCATCCAATACTTTACGGATGATATGCTGTGCTTTATAAGGTGCCCCCACCCAATTATAAATCCAAGGAATTTGGAAACTGGGTTCATTACCCGAAGCAAACCATTCATTTCCATAACTGGCATCCAGGCGGTGAAATAATTCGTCCAAACGTTTTTCTCCTTCTTGTTTGCCTCCGATTATTTGAAGCAATCCTTCCAGATCGTAAGGAACCATCCAGAAATAATTTTTGTAAGTAGATTCACGCCAATCGTCACCCTGTTTCTTCCAGGAACCATCTTCGTTGCGGGAACGGAGCCAATTAGTTTCTTTATCATACAAATTCTTCCATTTCATGGCACGGTTGGTATAATAATTGCAGACAGGTTCATCGTTGCAAGCCTGGAGCGCATATCTTCCAATCGCAAAATCGGAAGAGGTATATTCCAGCATGGCAGAAGCATCATAATACCCTTTTTCAAGATACTGTTCGAGACCGGGACGGGTCAATACACCCTGTGAATTGGCTCCCGGCACTTCTGCTCCATAACGCATCGTTTTCAGTATACTGCGTGTATCGTAATTTCTGGCACCGAAAGCATAAGCATTCGCAATCAGAATTGGTGTAGGATCTCCTTGCATAATACCAGTCTCAATATTTGCCAGAACCCAACGAGGAAATCCACCTCCTGAACGAATGGCAAATAACTGATGCGACATGACAATATCGGAAGTAACATCCGGAGCCAGCATGGCGATCAACTGAGTTTGTGTGCGGTAAGTATCCCAATTACTGAAAGAGGTATAATATTTACGTTCGGATTTATAAACTTTATTATCTGAACCCATATATTCACCGTTCACATCACTACAAACGTTGGGATGGATAAATGAATGGTATAAATGCGTATAGAATTGTGAGACACGGTCTTCGTTATTTCCCTTTACTTCAATTTTTCCCAAATACTTATTCCATTTATTGGCTGCCGATTGTTTTACAGAGGAAAAGTTCCACGCCGGATTTTCTGTTTTCAGATTTTCTCTTGCATTTTCGACCGAAACATAAGATACTCCGATCTTATATAAAACCTCTTTCTTCTTATTAAGGTCGAAAGTGAAATAAACCCCGGAGTTTTTCCCTTCCGCAAATTTCTCCCCCGGAAGTAAGCGTTCATTTTTCCATACACCTAATGAAACGGAAGGAACATCAAATTCTGCAACGAAATAGACTTTATAGGGAGTAGGAAATCCGCAAAAAGCGCCCCCGTCAGCATAACCTTCGCAGGAAGTAGGAGAAGTTATTGAAATGGCAGCAACCTGAATCGGCGTTGCTGCTACACCACCACCTATAATAATCGTTCCTCTATTTTCATTTGCTGAAAAAGAATATTTAGCCATTCCGGTTCTTTCCGTAACCGTTAATTCAGCCTGTATACTGTCGTTGACACAGGTTGCATAATATCCTGCCGTACCTTTTTCTTTGGTGAGAGATGCCCGCAGATTTATAATACTGTCCGGAGATGTCCTCAGTTCACCGGATAACGGTAGAGTCGGAAAATTACCCATATGGTCGCAACCTGCCCCACTCAACTGGTTGATAACAAATCCCAGTTGCTTTGAGAAATAAGTAGGCGTAAATTGTACCATCCCGAAGGGATAAGTAGCTCCCGGATACAAATATCCCGAAGACCAGCCATTTCCCTGAGTTCCGATTAAAGTATTTACTTTCCCGCTATAATCCTGCGCCTGTAAAACAGCCGGCCAAAGAGATAAAACCTGTATTGCAACAGACAGGAAAAATGTATATAACTGTTTTCTCATGTTATTTTTATAATAGAAAATCGTTTTACTTAGGAATATACCTCCCCGGTATCCGATGTTTCCATAGGATACACAGAGAGTGTATATTTTTGTAAGTGAATAAACTAAAACCTATAAACCTTTCTGTTTATTTTTCTATAGTAACTTTAACGGGAACAACTGTACTGTAGTTCACTTTGCCGTTTGTAGTTACACCAATACGGACAAAGATCTGGCTTCCGTGACCCAAGATAATGGCTTTGTTATCTTCTTTGTTGAAGTTCGCATTATTGGTAAGGTCAATAGATTGGGTCAGTTCTGTGTTTAATAACTGATTATCATCCGTCCCTTTACGGTCGAGAGTATTCATATCCATAAAATTACCGGTAACCTTATCTATATACGGACTGATATGCCAGGCTAGAAATGTATTTTCAATCTTGTAATCAGCTTTACTTCTTGAAATCTTATAAGTCACGTTCAGTTGTTTGTTCTCGAAAGTAGCTCTTACATCACTAATACGGGCATAAGGAGTGACTAAGATATCTTTTTCTGTAATGCTTCCACCTCGAAGAGATACATCTATTGTATCGACCGGATAGAAATTAGTTTGTTCAAAAGTCAATAGATAATCCGTACTGAACGCCCAGCTATTTTCATAGGTTCCATCTATTTTTGCATAGAAAGAAACCGGAAGTTCCGAATGATCCCGGTCTGTAGAATAGAAACGGTCTTTTTCATACAGTCGCAACCTTACGCCATTGTCTCCCTGTACCGGCATAGGGACAAGTTCCGATGTCTCTGCATCAATAAAACGACCTTTGATTCCAGAATTGGGTTCATCGTAGTTGTCATCCTGACAAGAAACCAAGGAAAGGGAGCCAAGCAAAATGGATAATATGCTATATATAATTTTTTTCATATTTAGAATATTTTTTAATTAAAAACCAGGATTATTAGGACCTAACATTGGATTACTACTCATGTCATCGTCCTTGATTTTTACATAGTAATTCCTTGTCTGGAACACTTTATTGGGCTTCGGAGCTTTACCGGTAGTAAAGATGTATTTATTTTCGCCCCATACAAACCAGGGGTATAAAGCATTTGTCGGAAAGTCAGCCAATACGATATGGGCAGTTCTCCATCTTTTCAAATCCCAATGGCGATGATTTTCGTAAGCCAGTTCGACACGGCGTTCGTTGCGGATACGTTCCAGAGTTACCTCACCACTCAGTTCACGTATGTCGGCACGTCTTCTGACTTCATTCAATGCAGCTTCAGCTTCGCCGCTTTTCCCTAATTCCATAGCGGCTTCAGCCTTGTTCAGATACATTTCTGCCAAACGGAAGATAGGCCAGGGTGCTTCAGAATAATTCCCAACAATGTTTGTAATCGATTCATCCGAAAACTTTTTTGTATAGAAACCGGTCTTACCAACGTCTCCCGTATCCCAAACACCGTCTTTACCCAAGATTTTCACCTGGCTGTTTTTGTAGTATTCATCTTTATTGCCGGAAGTAACGAATTTGTCATTTCCTGCAATAGACGGGTCATAAATACCTCTTCTGATTTCAACGATACCACCACGACAGTTATCAAACGGGAGATAAAATGTAGCTCTCAGGCGCGGGTCTTTATCCTTGAACAGATCCAGCGGTGAATCATACTTAATGAAGTTGCCAGAGTTATCTTTCAACTTCAGTTTACCGGAAGTTCCATCTTTATATTCATATGCTTCAATTAAATCTAAAGTAGGATTTTGTCCGCAGCCATATCCATTCTGAACAAAGCTAAACGGGACATTCAGTAAGTCCCAGGAATGTCCTTTATCTACAGCCTGAAATTCTCTATAGAAAATGAACTCTGAACATCCTCTCTTTTCGAGGAACATTTTTTGATAATTTTCAACTTTATCGGAATACTTATTATATAAACTATATTGATTGGAATTAATAACACTATCTGATGCGGTGATGGCTTTTTCCCAGTATTTATCGGCGTCTCCGTTGTTGACTCCAACGATACCATTTAATTGAACTTCTCCATACTTGGCGATGGAGGCTGCATATAAAGCTGCTCTGGACTGTAAGGCTAAAGCTCCGTAACGGGTAATACGAGTACGGCTGTTTGCGTCTCTTGAAACCGGAAGTTCGGAAGTAATTTCATCGACTTCGTTGATAATGAAATCCCAAACTGCCTGCTCTTTATCTCTCGGTACTTGCAAAGCTGGCAGATCTTCCGGGCCTGTATAACTTTGTACATCTGTTACGATAGGTACACCACCGTATCGTTTTACCAGGTTGAAATAATGGAATGCACGCAAGAAACGTGCTTCTGCATTGTAGGCATTCTTCAGTTTTTCCTCCATAGCAGATGCTTCCAGCTTTTCAAGAAAAACATTACAACCACGGATACTTTTATAAGTATCTGCCCAAAGCCCAAACCATTCGTCGTTAAATGTAGCTCTTGCCACATCGCCTGTTCCAAGATCACCCGCCTGAAAAGCTCCGGTTCCTTCATCGGAAGCAGTTGTTAAACTCACATTCCAAACATCCCAACCTTCAAAATAAGCAGAATTTTGTTCCACCTGTAATTTATCATATAAATTGGCAAGTGCACCTGTAACCAACGTTTCATCTTTCCATACATCTTCTTCTGTTAACCTGTCAGTAACAGGAACATCGAAATCGTTACATGAAGACATGCCGACAAGGGATGCGAAAATAAAACTATATACTAATCTTTTCATATATCTTCTTTTTAAAAACCAATATTAATACCGAATGAATAAACTTTTAATTGCGGATAATAAAAACTCATCCATCCTTCCACAGCTTCCGGGTCCGTATATTTCACGTTAGTAATCGTCAACGGGTTATAAGCATTGAAGTATACACGCAGGTTATCCACCCCGACCTTGCTCAGTAATGATTTAGGAATAGAATATCCCAATTCGATACTCTTCATACGGACATAATAAGCATTGGTCGTCCAGTATGTAGAACTTCTTGAATTGTTATCATTATTATCGATACGCAAAGAAGGAAATTTACCCGGTACCCACTCGCTATATGGGTCATCATAGTCTGCTTTATGCCATCTGTCCGTCCAAATTTCAAAACCGTTCCCTTCACCCGGACCTCTGAACGGATTTTTACAAGCATTCAGCATCTGGGTATAATTGGAAGCTCCCTGAAACAGAATGTCGAGATCAAAGTTATTCCATGCAAATGTCAGATTCAACCCAAAGTTCAGGTCAGGAAATGCCCCCTTACCAATAACCTTCTGGTCATTATCGTCGATGATGCCATCACCGTTTAAATCCTGGTATTTGATATCACCCGGACGTAAAGAAGAATTCGCCTTACCATCCTGAATAGGAGATTTATAGATTTCTTCATAAGACTGGAACTGACCGATAGCTTCATACCCCCATGTTTTGTTGGTATACCGGTAACTTCCATTATCACGCCAGTTCTTATATTGGTTTAACGGCGCAGCTTGTTCTTTATATAAATCTTTTGCTCTGGAATAAGCGACATTACCTTTAATACGGAAATCTACATTACCAATGCGTTGTGCTGTTCCCAGGGTTAATTCGAAACCACGATTATCGCTGCTGTTCAGGTTTTCCTGTGGAAGAGGAATACCGGCTGTTGTCGGTAATGAAGTTTCACGAGTTGCATATAACCCTGTTGTTTTACGGTAAAAATAGTCAAATTCAAAACTCAATTTTCCATTCCAGAAAGAGCCGTCGAAACCAATATTGGTTGTTTGTACTTTATACCAGAAGATATTCATATTTGCCAGATTAGCTTCTGAAAGTCCCTGAGTAATAGATGCTCCGTTGTTACCCCCGAAAATGTAATTACCTGACGGATATAACCAACCGCTAACAAAGTTGTTTGCATTCAACGAATTGTTGTTTCCGATCTTACCCCATGAGCCACGGATTTTGAAATTGTCCATAGCCGGAACTGCATCTTTAATGAACGGTTCTTCAGATAGTCTCCAACCGGCGGATACAGCAGGGAAGAACCCCCAGCGGTGGTTAGGAGAGTTCTTGAAAGAACCATCATAACGAAAACTGAATTCTGCCATATATTTACCGGCAAAATCATAGTTGAAACGACCTACATAACCTCCATATTTATCAACGGATGAGTTTCCTGAATTCTGCATATTATCCTTATCTCCCTTATCCAGTTCAGGTATAGCAGAAGTCATGCTGAAATAACGGCGTGCGTCAAACCAGTTTGTTTTAACTTCTTTCCACTCAAAAAGCAACAAACCTTCTACGTTATGTTTCTTTCCGAAAGTATTCTTATAGCTTAACGAATACTGCTGAGTAGTTTTATAGTAAGGCTGTGTTCTCTGATACAATTCGCCTTGTGCCACTTTGGTAATCGGATTGTATACATCCTGTGTCTGATCGTAGGTATAAGATTTGAAATCTTTCTTCAATTCTTTCTTCATTTCACTTGTGTAGTCGTAAGCCAGGAAAGCTCTTGCTATAAAACCTTTCATAATTTCATAGCTTAAAGACATTTGACCATTGAATTCGAGATAACGTTTATCCTTATAACCGGTTGCTTCCCGGTCGAGCATGGCTATCGGATTCAATTCGTTGTTGTCGGAATTATAGTAATATGCCGGATTGTTGTTGGCATAAACCGGGACGTTCGGTGCATTTGACTTAATTGCAGAAAAGACCTTGACACCTTCGTCACCCAGGTAATAAGGATATTTGTAATCTTCCAAACGGCCACCCAAACCTACTTCTGCTTTAAGTTTCGGAGTAATATCCGCTACAATATTTGATCTGAAGTTATAGCGGTCGAATTCCTGTGAAGATTTCAGTATACCTTCCTGATTCAGGTAACCAAGAGAGAAAAAGTATCTGATTTTTTCAGAACCACCATTGATATTTAAGTTATGCTGCTGTTTTGGAGACACTTTTCTAACGGCTTCTTTATACCAATCCGTAGTCGGATAGTTCACAGGATCGGAACCTGTACGATATTTTTCAAGCTCTTCCGCTGTGTATTTTGGCGCTTGGCCGGCATTCATCAATGCTTCATTACGATAATATGCATATTGATAAGCATCCATCATCTCCAGGTTTTTAACCGGATTCTGCAAACCTATTGTATAGCTATAGTTGATTTTGGGTTTACTGATATTACCTTTCTTTGTTTCAATAATGATGACACCATTTGCACCTTTAAAACCATAAACGGATGCAGAGGCATCTTTCAATATATTGATAGATTCTATTTCGTTTGGATCTATTTGCGAGAAAGGTCTTTCCACACCGTCTACAATGGTCAGAGCATCCCCGAAACCACGAATGTCGAATGTACCTCCATCGTTACCCGGCTCACCGTTAGTCTGTTGGAAACGGATACCCGGAACCTTACCTAACATACTGGCGCGAATCGAAGGTTGACTTACTTTAACAATTTCTTCTCCTTTAATGGAAGCCACAGCTCCTGTCAATGTTGCTTTCTTTTGCGTTCCGTAACCTACAACTACCACTTCGTCGAGGGCTTGTGTATCCTCCTTCAATTGAATTGTATATGAAGTATTTTTTCCAATTTTGACAGCCTGAGGCAAATAACCGATATAACTTATTAACATCTCTGCATTGAGGGGAGCATCGATTTCAAAGTAACCCTCTATATCGGTAACGGTACCGTTGGTTGTTCCTTTTATAACAACATTTGCACCGATAACAGGCTCATTGTTCATATCAACAATTTTACCTTTAATTTTACGATCCTGTTGCACAGTGTTAACTGCATGGGTATCATTAGAAGTAAGCACAATATGCCGGTCTTTAATCGCATATTTCAGACCTGTTTTAGTTGCAATTGCATCCAATACATCCTGAATATCGGCATTCTTCTTGTTAATAGAAATCTTTTCGTTTTTGTTGACTTCTTCGAGATTATAGAAAAACAGAAACTCCGACTGCTTTTCTATCTGTTTCAATACACTTTCCAGTGTTTCATTTTTAGCAGAGACGTTTAGCCTTGCCGTTTGAGCATAAGTCGCTGCAACTACTTGTGACAAGCATACTGCGAGCATTAGCACGGTCAGTTTCATAATATTTATAGTCCTTTTCAGATTTAAAGAAACAACTATACGTTGATCATTCATACATTTGATTGTTTTAAGATTAAACACTATCCCACGGCAATGGGAGTTTAATTGATTCACTCATTTCAGAATAATAAAATCCGGCAAGATTTTACCTTCTTGTTTTTCAGGTTAACTTGTATCCATATGCTTTTCTGATTTAATAATTAGAACGGCCGTTATATTTCCGATATAATCACATATTGACTGTTTATCCTGTAGCGGATTGGCATGGATAAACGAATAATCTCCATGATATCTTTGATACTTTGCCCACGATAAAAAGTTCCGGTGAAAGTCTTTTTCTTTAATTTCTCCGAATTGATGGAGAACTGTATACCATACACATGACTCATTCTTTCAAGTATGGTTTCCAGACTTTGTTCTGGGAAATAATAATAACCAGCGGTCCATGAAGTGAATTGCAAAGCATCTACTTTCTGCAAATAAGCAAATTTGGAATTCCGGTTATATACAGACTGTTGATTTGGTTTTAGTATCGTCTGCTGAGCAATATTCGCTGTTGTCAAACGCACCGATCCTTCTAATAAAGTTGTTATCACCATCGAATCTAACGGATAAGCCATCACATTGAACTTTGTTCCAAGCGCTTCAATATCCTGTTCTTTTGTCTTTACAATAAAAGGTTTATTCTTTTGTTTAGCAACGTCAAAATAGGCTTCTCCTTCCAGATACACGACACGTTTATCTTTCCCAAAATCCTTGTCATAATAAAAGGTTGTTTTTGAGCCAAGACTAACATGTGTACCATCCGGTAATTCTACAACATCCGCTTCCAGCCCATTCCCTCCTATATATCTAGAGTATAACCCTTTATCACTCTCTTGGAAGAATAAAAAATAAACAGAACTGATCGCTACAGTCAGCAAAGCGACAGCAGCATAAGTACTTATTTGGTACCAAAGTTTGAACCTGCGTATCTGTGAATTTTTCTTTCTATTAAGCAAACGTTGCCAGCTGGAAGCCGTATCTATTGGTTTTCCCAATGATATTCCGGCATCATACATTGCCTTAATTTCAAAAAATAACTCCTTATTAGAAGCACTCTCATTCACCCAACCATAAAAATAAGTCATTTCTTCAGGTGAAAGATTCCCCATCAAATAGCCTATAATCAACTCTGTATGTTCGTTTTCCATGACATCTTTTTTGATTTGTTACCTTTCGGTGACTTAGTCCTTTATGAACTTATAACGCATGGCGGAAAAAAAATAC
>NZ_QUHH01000020.1:117816-127099 GCF_003479515.1 Parabacteroides sp. AF14-59
GTGACTTAGTCCTTTATGAACTTATAACGCATGGCGGAAAAAAAATACTCACAAGAAAACAATCTTTTTTTAAAATAAAATAATAAAGCGCTTTAAATCAGGGTAAAAAGATAAAAGAATAAATGAGAGCAATGTTTACGTAAATAAAGTAATGAACGGTACAACTGATTTTCAACGGTACGAACAGACAAACCCAACTGATCGGCAATTTCAGCTGCTTTCATTCCCTTCATATAAGAAAGACGAAAAATTTCCTGGCTGCGTTCCGGTAACTCTTCGACCTTCTTCATTAAAAAAGCCAGGAGATCTTTACGCATAAAAAGTTCGTCGGACGACTCGAAATAGTCCAACTCATCTAATTTAAGCTGCACAGAACGGTGATCAAGTATTTCCTGTTCTATATTTGCATGGCGCAAATGATCAATACAGGCATTGCGAACGGAAGTATAAAGAATTCTTTTCAGATCATCATCAGGAAGAAGGAAAACCTGCTTGTCCCACAATTTAAGGAAAACATCATGGACTATATCTTCTGCAAAGAAATCAGACACAAATTTTCCGGCAAAACGAAGCAGCATTGGAGCATATTCAAGGTATATGCGCTGATAGCAATCTGTCGTTTGATCTCTTACATCCATATTGCAAACATATTAAAAATCTCGAAACGACACATGAAAGAGTTCTTTTTTAACTAATGATTTTTTTAATACGATAGGGTAAACGCACTTTTTACATAAAAAAAACAACGACAAAATTATTGATAAAAAAAGGGACTGTCTCCGACTTGTCAGACAGCCCCCTATAAATTATTCAGTTACTAAAACCTTCCTGTTAATAGCCCGGATTCTGAATAACTGTCCCTCTACTTTCGTTTATTACAGACTGCGGTAAAGGCATCAGGTTCATATAGTCCTGTGCAGTAACAGAACCTTTGTATCTGCGGGCATATTCAATATATCTCCCGTAACGAACCAAGTCTGTACGGCGGGCACCTTCAAACCAAAGCTCATGACCGCGCTCCAGCAAAACCTTATCCAGAAAATCGTCGACGCCTTTAATATCAGAAAAGTTATATGTAGAAATACCAGCACGTGAACGCACCATATTCAATAAATCGACAGCTTCCTGCGTTACGGCATTGCCATTACGGACAATTGCTTCAGATAATAAAGTAATGACATCAGCATAACGATAAATGATCCAGTCGATCTGGCTTTCTTCACCCGTAGCTGCCGGATCCTCTCCGTACTTAATCGGCATGGCACCTGTTTGCAAAACCGTCCCGGGATTTTCTTTATTGTAAAGTTTCCCGTCCGTTCCTACAAATTCACCAACCAGCACTTCTAAACGCTTGTCATTCTTATCGAACGTCTCATAGAAATCCCACAGCACACGGTAACCACCCCATTTCTGGATGCTCTCGTTCTTTGTCGGATACTGGCTGGAAAGAACATGCGCCACCCAAAGTTGCTTATTCACACTACTACTACAAATGGCAGCCCAAATCGTTTCCGCATTCCCTTCATTTTCCAATGTAAAGATATCTTTGTAATTCCTCACCAACTCATATCCGTATTCCGGTTTCATCAGTTCACGTCCGCATTCAACAGCCTTTGTCCAGTTTTTTTCCTGCATATACAATTTCATGAGTACCGTATAAGCCAAGCCCTTTGTAAAGCGTCCGTAATTACTGTCCGAAGATTTATAGCTGCCCGGTAATACGGCAATCGCAGCATTCAGGTCATTTTCAATAAAAGCAACCATTTCTTCACGGGAAACACGCGGAATAATCTCTTCACCCAACGGATTACTCAATTGTTCCAAAGTCGGGATCTGGATCGGTCCATAAAAATCATACAGAAGATAAGCTAACCATCCCCGTCCGCAAAGAATTTCGGCCTCCAACCGCTTTTTAGTTTCTTCCTTCATATCGATACCGGAAATACGGTCTAGAGTCAACGTCATTTTACCTATATAACCAATATAGTCTTTGTACGGCGACGTCGGACATTGAGAAGAAGGGGTGAAATTCACTTCCAACAAATCAGGATAATAAGAGTCATTCCACTGACAATAACCGATATCGGTAGTCAGTTCAGCCGTCACATGTATGCCTCCGGATCCGGCAGAATAAAGACCACTGTACCAGTTAGAACGAAACGGAGCATAAGCCGCGGCCGTTACCAACGCATTCGCATCGGCTTCATTCACCGGAAAGATATTCGGATTAATCACATCATACATTTCTGATTCCAGATTTGTACAAGAAGGTAAGAAAGCAGTGGTAGCTAACAATACCGATATTATATATAATAACTTTTTCATATTATACTCGATTTAGACTTTAATTAAAATGTTATATCCAATCCCAGACTGAAACTTCTAACGTTCGGATAAGCCCATACGGAGTTGTCTGTTTCCAGGTCAAGCCCTTTATACGGAGTGATCGTGAACGGATTGTTGATATCTGCATACACACGTATATTAGATAAAATTTTCTTCGACTGCTTCATCGGAATCGTATATCCGAAAGTGATGTTACGACAACGGATAAACCAACTCTTTTCAAGATAATAGTCACCGATCTTACCCGTACTTGTGCCTGCTTCAGAAATAGGACTCTTATCCTGGAAATATCCCGGACGGGTTGCTGTCGTATTATCATGAGCCCAAACATCCTTTGCTGAAACCGGCATATTATATCCACGATACATATTTACGATACCAGTCATACCATCGGCACCTGTCAGCCACAAATCATTGTAAGAACCTATATTCCATAAGGCAAACTGTCCGTAGAAATAAACATTCAGGTCAAAGTTTTTGTAACGGAACGAATTATTGAACCCCAATAAATAGCCAGGGTCTTTGCTACCATAGATAACCATATCGGCTTCGTCGATCTTGCCGTCCGGTTTACCACTCTTTACAGGAATACCGTGTTTATCCACTTTCATTGTTCCGTCCTCGTTATACACATAACCATCGAGGTCTTTGATCTTTACTTGTCCGGGAACAGCACCTTTCATCCACTCTACAGTTTCGCCTTCCTGAATCAACCCGTCAGACATATACCCATGAAAATAACGAAGCGGAGCATTGTACTGTGAATAGGCAGCCGGTTTCCATGACGCATCGCGGGTTTTCCATTTATCGCGATATAAAGAGAATGTAAGATCCGAACTCCAACTGAAGTCTTTTGTATCAATATTTTTAGTATTAATAGTCAATTCAAAACCCTGGCTCTGCGTTTCACCGATATTAGCGGCTATTTTACTGACCTCATTGTAAGATAACAGAGTGCGTTCACTCAGCAAGTCTGAGATCACTTTATGATAATATTCGGCGGTTACGTTTAATCGGTTATTAAAAAATCCCAAATCCAAGCCAAGGTTCCATTCGGTCGTTGTTTCCCATTTCAAATCAGGGTTACCCATCTGGTCCAGGTAAACACCTACAGATTCCGTATCCCCAAACTCATTATTGTTACCGGTTTTATAATAAGAGATCGCCTTGTTACCGATATTCGAGTTACCGGTCTGCCCGAAGCTCAGACGCAACTTACCGTTAGACAATACATTCGTCAATGGACGCATAAATTCTTCTTCCGTAAATCTCCAACCGACCGCCACAGACGGGAAATATCCCCAACGGTTATTTTTAGCAAAGTTGGAAGCTCCATCGGCACGTAATGTTGCTGTTAATAAATAACGATCTCTGAAAGAGTAATTCACACGTCCAAAGAATGATGCCATTTCATCTTTCGAAGCAGAAGAACCCACACTTGGTTTCGGGTAAGCGCCTGCTCCCAGGTTATTATATAAGAATCCATCAATCAGGAACTGGCTGTTACCCGCCGATAAAGACTCATCCGTAAAACGTTGGAAAGAATATCCGGCCAAGGCATTCAGGTTATGTTCACCAAACTGTTTTGCATAATTGGCTGTCAGTTCCAACAGATAATCGGATTTATCATATTGCGCGATATTAGCCTGTCCGTCGGTCTTAGCTCCGTAAAGCGTTGTTTTAGGCAGATATACTTTGCGTTTCTGGTAATTACGATCGATCCCTAAATTAGCCTTTAAAGTTAATTCCTTGATCGGTTTCACCTCCACAAAAGAGGTAGCCAATAATCTCTCTTTCGTTGTTTTATCAGTTATTTCCAACAAAGAAACAGGATTAGGCAAAAAGGATGCTTCGTCATTCAGGATATATTCACCATTCTCATCCCTAACTGCTAAAACCGGATTGAACTGAGCGGCAGCAACCATAATACTGGCATTTTCATACTGTCCGGCACCTAAAGGCACATTATTGGTCTGGTTTCTTGACAAAGTCAGGTTTACACCTACTTTTACATATTTGCTGACAACCTGTTCCAAATTCATACGACCAGTAAAACGTTCCATATCATTATTCTTCACCACACCATTTTGTTTGAAGAAGTTGCCGGAAACCAGATACTTCGTCATATCGGTACCACCGTTAATCGAGACATTATGTTGAGTCTGGAAACCTGTACGGGTGATTTCATCAAACCAGTTTGTATTATTGGCCGGATTAGCAATCTGGGAATCCGTATAACGGGGAACATAAACAGACGATGCATCGGACACACTTTTCCCTCCATAAATACCAATACTATTATCTTTCATCCATTGCTCGTATTGATAACGGTTAGACTCAGTCATAAAATCTTTTGAATTCAACATATCATAAGACTTAGCAAGGGTTTGAACACTGGCTGTTCCAGAATACGTTACCGTAGGAGCACCGGTTTTCCCCTTTTTCGTTGTTATTATGATCACACCGTTGCCGGCACGTGAACCGTAAATAGCTGTGGAACTTGCATCTTTTAAAACCTCGATAGATTCGATATCGTTCGGATTAATAGAAGCCAGGATATTATCCGTTGTCCCACTCGAATATTTACCAGTACTAATTTTGTCTTCATTCGGCGTACTTATTGGAAAACCGTCTATAATAATCAAGGGATCATTACTGGCATTAACAGAAGCGGCCCCACGGATACGGAAAGTGGATCCGCCACCTGGTTGCGCACTGACCGCACTAACCTGCAAACCAGCCGCTTTACCAGCCAAAGCATGACTAATGGTAGAAACAGTTCCAACCGGCGTATCGTCCATTTTAACAGAAGCGACAGCACCTGTCAGGTCTTTCTTTTTCATTGTACCATAGCCAACTACCACTACTTCCTCCAATGCCTGCGTATCTTCTTTCAACAATGCATCAATCGTCCCCCGTCCTCTTACAGCTATATCCTGCGGTATATAACCGATAAACGAAATCTGCAAGACAGCATTATCCGGCACCTCTATGGAATAATAGCCATTCATATCGGTAGTCGTACCATTCGTCGTACCTTTTTGGATAATATTTGCCCCTGTTATAGGACCAAAGGCATCGCTTACCATACCTGTAACCTTACGCCCCTGTTGTGTTACAGCACCAACTGGAGATGAGGATTTGGTCGTTAAAACGACATGACGGTCTTTAATCACATATTTCAGACCGGTTTTAGCAACAATAGCATCCAGTACATCCTGAATATTAGCATTTTGCTTGACAATAGAGATCTTTTCATTTTTATTGATCTCTTCCAGATTATAGAAAAACAGAAATTCAGATTGTTTTTCTATTTGTTTCAATACATTTTCCAATGTTTCATTTTCAGCGGAAACATTCAGTTTCGCTGTTTGTGCATAAGTAGCAGCTACCACCTGTGATAAACAGACGATCAGCATTAACATGGTTAATTTCATAATTTTTATAGTTCTTTTCAGATTTACGGAAACAACTATACGTTGATTATTCATACTTTTGATTGTTTGAAGATTAAACACTAATTCCAGCCCATGGAAGTTTAATTGGATTACATTTCCGGAAGGGAGGATCCTGCAAGATTTTCCCTTCTTTTTTCGTTTTTTACTCACTCATATTTATCACAATTTAAAGATTAACAATTAGTTATATTTCCAAAATAGTTACATGACGATCATCTATTACATATTTGATCGGAATAGATAGATTGACAATTTCCATGATATCCTTTATACTTTGTCCGCGATAAAAAGTCCCGGTAAATGTCTTTTTGTAGAGATCTTCCGACAATACAGTGAACTTTACTCCATAAACATGGCTCAGCCTGTCAAGGATGACTTCCAGACTTTGTCCGGGGAAGTAGTAATATCCCGAAGTCCAGGATACAAACTGCCGGGCATCAACCTTTTGCAAAGAACTTACTTTCGTATTACGGTTATAAGTAAACTGTTCATTAGGATGTAATGTTATTTTTTCTGACAAATGAGCAGAAGTCAACCGGACAGAACCTTCCAATAATGTTGTTATTACTAATGAATCCATAGAATAAGCCATTACATTAAACTTTGTACCCAAAGCTTCTATATCCTGTTCCCGGGTTTTTACAATAAAAGGTTTATTTTTTTGTTTGGCAACATCAAAAAAGGCTTCTCCTTCCAAGTAAACAATTCGTTTTTTTTCACCAAAATCCTTCGCATAATGGAAAGTAGTTGTTGAACCGAGACTGACACGAGTTCCATCCGGAAGTTCGACAATATCTGCTTCCAAACCGTCACCACCGATATAACGTGTATTTAATCCTTTTCCCTCTCCATCTTTCAGAATAGTTAAAAAGAAAACAGTACTAAACATGACAGCAAATAATACTATTGCCGCATAGCTAGCCCATTTATACCAAAAATTAAAATAATATGGTTTCTTTCCTGTTTTTTTCTTAAATAAACGCTCCCAACTTTCATCAATATTGTCTAGATTTTTAGGAGATTTATTTGCATCATACAACATTTTAATATCGAAAAAAAATTCTTTATTCGAATCGCTTTTATTGACCCACTCATAAAATTCATTTATTTCATCTTTATTAGAGTGTCCTTCCAAATAATCAATGATTAATTTTATATATTTATTTTCCATGTATTCCTATTAGTGATTTTTTCTGACAAATTCAACTCCTATGAATATATAACGAATGACAGATAAAAAGTACTCACAACAAAATCATATTTTTTTGTACTAAAATCATGATCCATTATAAATCAAAGTAAGAAGAATGAAAAAAATAAGGGGTAGACTTTATACAAAAAACCTACCCCTTATTACAAAATATAACTCAGATCAAATAAATCAAAACCAGAGCTAATATACTTCTATAAGATAGCTTCCTTTAAAGGAAATATTAATTACCGGATCAGAACCATCAACCTGGTAATTTTTCAAAGAATCATCGGTATATTCACAAACTGTATACTTTTTATTTTCGAGACCTTTTAAAACAATCTCTCCATCCCAATCATCCGCATAAAAAGCATAATACATCTTCCCTTCTTTTTCTATTACATGCGTTTCAGGCTTGTCGTAACCCAAGTCATATAAATTCAGATATTCACCCTTTGACAGCATCTTATCGTTATAAATACCAACCCATTTTTTAAACCAGGCTTCTTTTTCCGGAGTTAACAAATAAGAGATCTTTACATCCGGATTATCTCTAGGATAAGTAAATTTAGAGCCAACTACCGCTCCGACTCCAATCTGGGTAGGAAAATCGTTTCCGTTATCACTCAACTCCACATGGTCTGCATAATATGCTATTTTATCAAAGATAGCCCGGTAGACTTTTCCCTTCAGTCTGATCTGCCAACTGGATAACGGATCGGAAGAAACAGCCTGATTCATATACGGCATATTGAAAAAGTTCATGGCAGTGCCACAAGGGCAGTTTTGCACAACAGCATTTGGATTGATTTTCCGTGCCGTTTCAAAAATACCTTTGTAAAAAGCAGGCAACTGTTCGATGGCCTGTTCCGGATAATCTAATCCGCTTCGGGGGTTATAATCGGGAGGACAACAATTGAGATGCTGTCCGTCCAGCTTTAGTCCGTCGAATCCCCAGTCCCCAATAAACTTTTCAACCAATTCGTTCGTATATTTCTCGGTATACGGATTTACAGGCGATAGATAAAAACAATTCCACCAGGTTATCATGCACGGAAGCCTCTCTTTCGTCAGCAATTTCATTTTGGAACTTTCCTTCAGCAGTTGGGAGTTAGGATCTGCGGCTAAAGGCGCCCACCATAATTTCGCTTTCAATCCATGTCGATGAATTAAATCTACCAGAGCTTTCATATCCTTATCGCCTCCCGGAAAACGCTTATTCATATCCCAATCACCAATTGCAACCTGAAAACCATCATCTACATCCACCCATTTAAAACCTAATTCTTTCACTTTGGGCAACGTGGCTTTTATTTCATCCATCGTAAAATTACGTTCATACCCCCAGGCACACCAAACTGCATCGAAAGCATCTTCCTCAGGAGCAGCAAACTCCATGCCCTTAGATTGCATATATTTGGAGAACTGACGCAAAGGATTATAAAAATCGCCGGTATGCACACTTACAAATGTATTATAAGTCGATATTGTATCATTCCTTTTAAAATCAATGGGAGAGCTATATTCATATAAAACTTTGGCATTGGCTTTATTCTCATATTTCTGCCTGCTCACCGGAAAACTGACTAAGCGTAACACATCGTCAGTAACGCCTATAGCAAATCCACCGTCTTTCCGCCACAGATCGCAGACAGGTATTCCACCGCCATAATCGGAATTATTCATCCCCATATAATTTTTTTTATAAAATCCTGGGGTAACAGGTAAAACCCAGTCGCCTCTGGAACTTGTCGAACTACATTGCAACGACCATACCGGCTCAGAGTCTTCTTCACGATCCATATACAAATCATGATTCACCCAGGCTGTAACAACAGGTTCCTTTTCTCCCTTATTTACATACTTAATAGTAAACAACAACATTCCCGGAAAAGAGTCAGGAGCCATTATATTTACGATCTTTTCAATCTCAATCCCATTTTTCTGATAAATTCCGGTCAGCTCATAAATAGTTTTGTCGACTTGTTTCGACTTTCTCATGTCTTTCAAAGTAAAATCGTTTGCAACACCTTCTCTCATTACAAGATAATCAGATGCAACAAAATCGCTATAAAAAGGTAATACATCATCTCCAATCATAGAGATATTCGTATGCATTCTTCCGTCTATTTTCAAAGATATATTACCATTAATAATTTCTTTTTTTTCATTACAAGACGTCAAAAAAAACAATACATACAGGATAGAATACAGATAGTTTATTCGCATAATTCGGGTATATAAAAATAATTTTTTAATAAAATAATCGTCAAATATATATATCTTT
>NZ_QUHH01000021.1:0-46480 GCF_003479515.1 Parabacteroides sp. AF14-59
AATATAATATATAATTGTGGATAACTAAAAAGGAATGGCCGGATACGGCGGATATGTTTCGACCGACTTGCGTCGATAGTAAATGCCGATAGCCTAAACTTCCGTGAGGTTGTCTGGAGATACCTATGGCTAAGGTCAAAGATAATAGACTTTAAACATAAAAGCAATAGGTTTTAATGATAAAAGCTATTATTTTTGAATATTGTCATCCCGGTGACGTGCCATCAACACCGGGGTGACGTTTCAATATCATCCCGGTGATAACTTACTCTTCTACCTGCTGGATGTATACAAATGTTAATGGTGACAAACACAAAGGCTAAAGTAGTATGTTTTTACCCCCGGTTGTAACCGTTTTTAAGGATAACTATTTGATAATTAGGTATGACAAACTCTCTGCTCGCCCCTATAGAATAAGGTAAATAATTTATACCTTTTTGTTGTCGGACGACTAAGTTTTGCTTTTGTTTTTCTGGCGGAAACGAATAAAGTTTTTACCTTTGCAAATTATCAACAAGATGTTAATAAATATACTAATAGTAAGAATATCAATAATAAAGATTGATGATAACCTTGTTGATAGACTATTGAAATCAGGAATAATATAATAGATATACTATGTTGACAAATCAATCGATTGGGTATATGGACGCACCGGTTCCGAAAGATATTGATCTGAAGGAAGCTATCGATAAGTTGCGTAAAGAAAAGAATGCGGTTATTCTTGCCCATTATTATCAGACAGGTGATATACAGGATATAGCTGATTATGTAGGCGATAGCCTGGCATTGGCCCAGTGGGCGGCTAAAACGACAGCGGATATCATTGTGTTGTGTGGTGTTCATTTCATGGGTGAAACGGCAAAGATACTTTGTCCGGACAAAAAGGTGTTGGTTCCTGATCTGAATGCCGGTTGTTCGCTGGCAGACAGCTGTCCCGCTCCCGAATTTGCCGAATTTGTAAAACAGCATCCCGGCCATGTGGTCATTTCTTATGTGAATACGACAGCTGCAGTAAAAGCGGTTACAGATGTGGTGGTAACTTCTACGAATGCCCGCCAGATCGTTGAAAGTTTCCCGGAAGGGACAAAGATGATCTTTGGTCCGGACCGTAACCTCGGAAATTATATCAATAGCATCACCGGACGTAATATGCTGCTTTGGAACGGAGCTTGTCACGTACATGAACAGTTTTCACTGGAAAAGATACTGGAATTGAAAAAACAGTACCCGGATGCGGAAGTGATTACGCACCCGGAATGTAAACAACCCGTAATACAGGTTTCAGACTTCGTAGGATCGACTGCTGCACTTTTGAAGCACACTATCAAGTCGGATAAGAAACAGTTCATTGTAGCGACGGAAAGTGGCGTTATTCATGAAATGAGGAAAAAGAGTCCGGATAAAGAGTTTATACCGGCTCCTCCTAATGACAGTACCTGTGCATGTAACGAATGTAATTTCATGCGGTTGAATACAATGGAGAAGCTTTATAACTGCCTGAAATATGAAATGCCGGAGATATTTGTAGATGAAGAGGTACAAAAGAAGGCTATCAAACCGATTCGGAAAATGTTGGAAATATCAGAAAAGTTAGGTTTATGATATAAAGAAGCCGGAGAATACTTAAATATCTCCGGCTTTTATTTTGTTGATTATTTGACAGGTCGGTTTATTTTACGACCATTATTTTGGTAACTACGCTTTCTTTGGCTTCCGGTGTAGCTGCTAACACCAGGTAGATTCCGGTGGCAACACGACTTCCGCCTCTTTTACGGCAATCCCAGGTGAATGTTCCACCGGCAGATTTGCCCTGGTAAATGATATTACCCCTTATATCTGTTATTTTTACGTTTGAATCGTTCATAAGCCCGACAATGGTTACACGGTCGTTATGTTCGGGACGGACAGGATTGGGATAAGCATATATATCCGAATAATCTTCATTGCCTTCTGTCGCATCGGTTATATAGGATACCAGTCCTTTTTCAGTACCGATAAAGACTTCTCCGGTAAATTGGTTAATAGTTAATGAATTTATCTGGTTGGACGGAAGAGGGGAATTGGCAGTAGTAAAGTTGGATATTGTTTCCATACCGTCTTCACTGACCAGGAAAACCCCGGAACTGTTTGTTGCAATCCATTTCCGGTTGCCTCCGTCGACAGCGATGGCATTGATCTTTTCACCATCCAATAGATAATAGGGCTCTCCGTTATCGTTTGTTCTAACAATACGGGATGCGGATATATTGTTTATATTGTTTCCCGGATTGGTACAAACGATCGGACCTCTGGAGGTCCCAATCCAGACATGACCGTTTTTATCTTCCGTTACACAATAATATCCGCTGGCATCGATGGTTCCGTTCGTATCGCTAAATGTTTCATATAAATGGGATTCATCATCACTTTTATCGTCTATGGTCCCTTTATCATCAAAAATGAGGATACCTTCGTCGGCGTTGATCCATTTACGGTTGTTGGAAGTGATAGTTATTTTATCTACTTTATGGGCATTGGTGAATTTATTAAATCCGAAGCTGGCCCAGGTTCCGTCTGTTTTCAGTACTTTAAGTGCATCCGTTACTTCACAGTTAGTGGCCCATAAATTGCCTTCTTTATCGAAAGTAACACCTCCTATACGGACATAATCCAAAGGGTTGAGTCCTGGTATGTAAGTAATCGGAGTTAATGCGCTGTTCGTATGGTCATATAATTGTACGACTTCATTATTTTTAATTTCGACTATACCTTCTCCGTAAGAAGAAATAAAATAGTGTTCAGGATCTTTCGGATCAACAGCTATTCCCGTATAATCTCTTACTCTTCTGAATTTATTGTTTACCTCGTTTTCATTAAAATTATACCATTTCCCATCCTCATATTCCATTAAAGTACCGGCTCTTCCCCAGCGATCAGTTCCACGTCCTCCTCCGGCTACTAATAATTTATTTTCGTGCATTGTCATGAAATAATTATAGTTTCTTTTAGGATATTTGGTGTTATCGTTGGTATTTTCCAGTATAATTTCGTATTGATTATTATTTTTTCTTATTCCTTTTATCCCGCTGGTACCCGAAGCGATCCAGAAAGTGTTGGGATCTTTAAGAGATGCAATATCGTTAATAACTACTGCATTCACGACATCTCTATCGGTAAAGGATGAATAAATATATAATTCGGAATAGGTGTAAGTTATCAGTTTGTTATTCTGAATAACCATCTGTTTTAAATCCCTATTTTTTAATAGGTTTTTTACAGTTCCGTTTGATTCCTGATAATAAATTCCTGTCTTGCTTTTATCACTGGGATCGGCAAGGAAACAGAGATTATTCTTAAATAAACCTATTTGACGAATACTTTCCGTACCAAACTCAGAAGAAGATAATGTATAGTTTTTCCATTCATTATAATCCAGTAAATTACTATCCAAAGAAGCAAAAATTAATCCGGCAGCAGTGGCAGCATAAATATGATCGGTATCGATAACGACAGAATATACTTTTTTATTTAGCTTATATGTATCTTTGATTTCTTTTTTGGCCATATTTAAGACTATGATTCCGAAATTGGTAGATAAATAAGCTAGTTCTTTATTAAGATAGATGTTATTTATAGTTTTATCTGTTATATTTGAATTATCGAGTAAATAGGATAAATTGTAAATACCGGAATCACTTAACAGATCGATATTTCCATTACTATATGTAATTAATAGTGTATTTACTTCAGGATTGAAAATGATAAAGTTTATATCGCTATCACTTAATCCTGTTTGTTTTGAATAATGAGTTATACTATTATCTTCTTTGTTATAACTGTAAAGAGATCCATCTGCTACTGCATACACATGATTATTTGCTTCGGCAATTTTAGTTGTCGTATAATATGCCAGATAAGTACTCCATTCTCCTACACTTTTTTGAGCTGAAGTATTAAATAATACTATGTATAATAATAGAAGAGTATATATTATTCTTTTCATAATTTATTTTGATAATGTGGATAAGAAAGCATTCAATTTTTTTACAGCTTCCGCCCGGTGGCTGATTGTATTCTTTATATCATTACCCATTTCGGCAAATGTTTCCGTATAATTATCCGGCATAAAGACAGGATCATATCCGAATCCGCTTGTTCCGCGCTTTTCTTTCGTTATCTGGCCATTAACGACCCCTTCAAACAGATATTCCTTATTATTCAGGATAAGTGCTATAACAGTACGGAAACGGGCTTTCCGGTTTTCTTTACCGTTCATTTCCTGAAGGAGCTTTTTCATGTTAGCTTCTGAATCATGTCCCGGACCGGCATATCGTGCAGAATATACGCCGGGAGCATTGTTTAAAGCTTCCACTTCAAGGCCGGTATCGTCAGCAAAACAGTCATAACCGAATTTTTCTTTGATATAGCGAGCTTTCTGAAGAGCATTACCTTCCAGGGTAGCAGCTGTTTCCGGTATATCATCATGGCAATCGATGGCGGCCAAGCTTACTATTTCTGTATGACCGGCTGTTATTTTTTGTACTTCATCCAACTTATGTTGGTTATTTGTTGCGAATACGAGTTTCATATGTGTGAATATCTAAATAAAAAAGCACTTCTGTACGATATATATAACGTATGGAAGTGCTTTTAATTGTTTGAATAATATTTTAAGTTTTTATCTGATCGAAACCTTCTCCGTAAACTCCCCGGACAATGCTTTGGGAAATGAAAGCCTGGTGGTCAATCTGTTTTACCAGACGGAAGATAGATACCGATTCTGACTTTTTTGCCAGTAGTACGACTACTTTTACCGGTTTTCTGGAATAACCTCCTACACCGTCCAATATGGTACATCCCCTGTCCAGATCGTGGATGATCCTCTCGGCTATTTCATCATACTTTTGGGAGAATATGAGGAACTGTACCGATTGACGGTTTCCATTCAAAACCATGTCAAGAACATAGTTGCTGATTATCATTTCAACAAAACCGAAAACGATCTTATCCACATTGTGGAAGAGGAAAAAGGAAGAGCTGATAATGAAAAAGTCGCAGAATAGCAGTGCACGTCCAATAGATATATTCTTATATTTATTGACAATCGCTCCGATAATATCCGTTCCTCCGGTACTTCCGTTTGCTGAAAATACCAATCCTAACCCGGCTCCGCAGAGGAGTGCCCCGATCATGATTGCCATAAATGGTTGATCGTGCAATATAGGATTGCCTTTCAATAACCATTCAAAGAATGACAGCGAAGCGGAAAGCGAGAATACTCCGAAGATTGTTTTGATAAGGAATTTGAATCCCAGGATCTTCAGAGCAGCTAATAGTAAGACTACATTGATAACAAAGTATGAAACCGATACCGGTATTGCACCGCCGGTGGCAAAGAATATCAGTGCACAGATACCGCTTACACCACCGGTGACAATTTCATTAGACAGGATGAATGCATTGAATCCGAAACCATATAATAAGGTTCCGAACAAGATCATCAGATAATCCTGTACTGAATAATAAACTTTATAAAACTGAGCCGTTTTCATCAAATAACGATATTAACGATCTTACCCGGAACGACAATGATCTTTTTAGGAGTCTTGCCTTCCGTCCACTTAGCGGAACTTTCGTGGTTGAGAGCTGCCTTTTCAACCTCTTCACGGGGCATGTCAGCCGGAAGTTCCATACTGAAACGGGCTTTTCCGTTGAATGAGATAGCGTAAGTAACTGAGTTTTCTTTCAGATACTCTTCGTTGTGCTGAGGCCATTGAGCATCGCAAACTGTAGTCGTATGACCACATTCATGCCATAACTCTTCTGCAGTATGAGGTGCAAACGGAGCCAACAGAATGATCAATTGTTCCAGGATGGCACGTTTATTGCATTTCAGGCTGCTTAATTCATTAATACAGATCATGAAAGCACTGATAGAAGTATTATAAGAGAAATGCTCGATATCGAATGTAACTTTCTTGATCAGTTTGTGTAATGATTTTAATTCTTCGGCTGTCGGTTCTGCATCTGTTATCTGCAGGCTGTCGGTATTTCCGTAGAACAAAGCCCAAAGTTTTTTCAGGAAACGGTGAACACCGTCGATACCGTTTGTATCCCAGGGTTTGGATTGTTCCAGCGGACCTAAGAACATTTCATACAGACGTAATGTGTCGGCACCATACTTTTCAACGATCATATCCGGGTTTACTACGTTGAACATGGATTTTGACATCTTTTCAACAGCCCATCCGCAGATATATTTACCGTCTTCCAGGATGAACTCTGCGTTGTTATATTCCGGACGCCAGTTCTTGAAAGCTTCGACATCCAGGATATCGTTGTTTACGATGTTCACATCCACATGAATAGGAGTAACTTCATACTGGTCTTTCAGGTTCAGTGAAACGAATGTATTGGTATCCTTTATGCGATATACAAAATTGGAACGTCCCTGGATCATACCCTGGTTAATCAGTTTCCGGAACGGTTCTTCTTCACAGATAACTCCCATATCATACAGGAATTTATTCCAGAAACGGCTATAGATTAAGTGACCGGTAGCATGTTCAGTACCACCGATATACAGGTCTACATTATGCCAGTATTCATTTACCTGTTTGTCTACCAATCCTTTGTCATTATGCGGATCCATATAGCGCAGATAATAAGCAGAGGAACCTGCGAATCCCGGCATAGTACAAAGTTCTAATGGGAAAATGGTTTTGTTATCTATTTGGGTCGTTTCGACTACTTCTTTCTTTACGGAATCCCAGGCCCATTTGGTTGCATGTCCCAACGGAGGTTCACCTGTAGCAGTCGGCAGGAATTTATCCACTTCCGGCAGTTGTAACGGCAATGCTTCGAAAGGTAACATCTGAGGCATTCCGTCCGCATCATAATATACCGGGAACGGTTCGCCCCAATAACGCTGGCGGCTGAAAATAGCATCACGTAAACGATAGTTTATCTTTACACGTCCTAACTGATGATCCGATACATATTTCTTGGTAGCAGCGATTGCTTCTTTTACCGTCAGACCGTTTAATGATAAATCGCAGTAAGGAGTAACATCGGGTCTCGGAGAATTGCAGACAATACCTTCTTTAGCATCGAAACTTTCTTCGCTAACATCGCAGCCTTCGATTAACGGGATGATAGGCAGATTGAAATGTTTTGCAAACGCATAGTCACGGCTATCGTGTGCCGGAACTGCCATGATAGCCCCCGTTCCATAGCCTGCCAATACATAATCGCTGATCCAGACAGGCACTGCATCACCTGTAAACGGGTTGATAGCGTATGAACCACTGAATACACCAGTCACAGAACGGTCGGCAATACGTTCACGTTCCGTACGTTTCTTGGTACGATCCAGGTAAGCATCGACAACTTGCTTTTGTTCGGGTGTTGTTAATTGTCCAACCAATTCGCTTTCAGGAGCTAACACCATGAAAGTTACGCCGAACATGGTATCCGCACGAGTCGTAAAGATGGTAAATTCTATATCGCTATCTTTCACTTTGAACAGGATTTCAGCTCCTTCGCTGCGGCCGATCCAGTTGCGTTGTGTATCTTTCAGAGAATCCGTCCAATCGATGGTATCCAGTCCGTCCAGTAAACGCTGAGCGTAAGCAGATACACGCAGGCACCACTGACGCATCATTTTCTGTTCTACAGGGAAACCGCCACGTTCGGAAACGCCGTTCACTACTTCATCGTTAGCCAGTACGGTTCCCAGTTCGGAACACCAGTTGACCATTGTGTCACCCAGGTAAGCGATCCGGTAATTCAGCAGTATAGCTTGTTTTTCTTTATTGCTCTTAGCTTTCCATTCTTCAGCAGTGAATTGCATTTCTTCTCCGCAGGCAACATTCAGACCTTCCGTACCTGTTGTTTCAAATGCTTCGATCAGGCTTTCGATGGGTAATGCTTTCTTTTCGTCGTTGCAATAATAACTGTTGAACATTTTGATAAATGCCCATTGTGTCCAGTGATAATATTCCGGGTCGCAGGTACGGATTTCGCGGCTCCAGTCATAGCTGAAACCTATCTTATCCATCTGCTCGCGGTAACGGGCGATATTTTGTTTCGTAGTTACCTCAGGATGTTGTCCGGTTTGGATAGCATACTGTTCTGCTGGCAGACCATAAGCATCGTATCCCATCGGGTGTAAAACATTGAATCCCTGCAAACGTTTGAAACGGGAATAAATATCAGAAGCAATGTAACCGAGCGGATGACCAACATGTAGTCCAGCTCCTGATGGGTAAGGAAACATATCCAACACGTAGTATTTGGGTTTATCTTTATTCTCCTTCACTTTATAAACCCCATTGGCAATCCAGTATTCGTGCCATTTTTTCTCAATTTCTCTGAAATTGTACTCCATAATATTTAATCGTTTTATATCGTTTTCAGTTTAAAGCCACAAAGTTAGTCAATTTATTTAGTTTTACTTCACATAACCTATTTTCGGTCGGGAGTTACCTGGCTTTTCTTTATTTTTTGTAGCAAGTTCTGCCAGGGCAAGATAGATATCGTCAAAATGTTGCTCGTAGTTTTCATGATCTTTACTGAGACTTTCAATGTCTTCCTGAAGAAACTTGACTTGCTGCTCCAGTTCTGACAGTTTCTTATTAGTTGGTGACTGATCGTAGTTTGCAATCAGTTGTTTTCTCATTTGGACGAAGGCACGCATAATGTTACGGTTTATTTCTATGGCAATGTCACTATTTAATACTGAAGATAACATGGCTACACCTAATTCGGTGAAAGCGAAAGGCATGTATTTGAAGTTTTTTCCTCTTCCTTTGTTCAAGGTCACAATTTGTGACCTTGAAAGTTCCTCTTTAGAAAGTTCAAACATAAAGTCCTCATCTTCAAATCGTTTTATATTACGTTTTACAGCTTGTTTTAGAACTTTGGTTTCAATACTATATAACTCTGCAAGATCGAAATCCAACATAACTTTTTGTCCTCTGATCTCATAAATTTTGTTTTGTATTACCTGTAAATTCATAGTTTATAAATTTTGGTGATTAATAAGTGGCTAAATGTATGAATAATATTTATTTATCAGAAGATTTTGATATACTTATTTTAATGGTTCATTCATCCTCAATCAAACCTCTGATAAGCGCAAACTAAATTTAAACTAAAAAATGACGAGTAATGGGAAGATATACTTTTATTTTCTTTATCGCCTTGTTGACAATGTCGATAAGTGCTGAACCTATTGATGTGAAACAGGCGAAGAGCGTAGCTCTCGGTTTCCTGAAAAGTAATTCTCTGCAGACAAAAGCTTCGGAATCAGGATTGACACTGGTTTGGTCGGATGCCGAGAATTTACGTTTTCCATTTGCTTCGATTTTCACAGGTCTTTAATCTATAGGTTTGCTACGTAAGTTACTGTATTAAGTCAGGTACGCGACGAAATCAATAATCTCGATGTCAACAATCTTACTCCGATCGAAGCGTTGGACAAGTTAAGCGAGATACGGAAGATTATCGTAGGAAAGTGAGAGATTAAGGATCACCGAATACACATATGGAGTGTAAAGTCTCGTAGATTTTTTATATAGTCTACGAGGCTTTACATATTTTATAATTGTGAATACTTTCTCTGTTAAGTAAGTTTTATTAAATATTCGTCTCTTTCTTTCTAAAGAAAAGCCAAAGTAAGAATATAGCGACGACTACATCTATTAAATTCCAAACTTCACGTCCGAGTGGTATTTTCAGAATAGGCTGAAACAGTAACGCCAATGCAAGGCACGTGACATACAATCTTTTTTGTCTATTTTGGAAATAATCATAGACCATTATACCAAACAGAATAGTAGCGGTATATCTTATCAGCATATAATAGCCGTAAGGCATAGGAGCTAAACATATCAGCAAGGCTATCGCCAATATTAACAGGGTTATCTTATTCTTTTCTACCATTGCCGAAAACAAATGATAAGAGGGAAAGGATTCCAAATATCCAATAGAAAACGGAATAGGCGGTAGTATGATCAGTGGCTTTATATAATACGTGATCAAAGATCAAACTCCGAATGAAGTTAATCGGCAAAAATAATCCGTGCCAGATACCCGAGTACCAAGAATATTTCTCGTAGGGTTCGATGTCGCATAACAGCCAGCCGATAAAACACATAACAGCTACTTGGATAAGGATTCTTATAATCATGGTATTTATTATATTTGATATTAGGAAAGAAATAGTTTATTTTATTGTATTTGTGATGGTTTTTACTAACCATGAATAATGTTCACAAAAAGGACCTGTAAATTCAACAAGATCAGATGTATCCAACTCATCTATTTTTCTTTCAGAAACTTCATCTACATATATGGTTAAAGGATTAGAGATCATACTTAAATATAAGTAACCAGGTAAATATTGTTTAGTTCTAGGGAAATCCGAATGCACTAATCCCATGATATCACGCATCCATCCATCTTTTCTAAAAATATAAATCCTTTCACATTTCTTTTCTGGAGGTAAACCTAGTTTCGAAGCCATTAGCTTTAAATATTCCTCAGTACTTTTTATTTTTTGTTCATAATCAATGTAGATACTATTATTTTCGGTAAGAAATTCTCCAAGCCATATATCAAACATTAATAATTCAAATCTTCCCTCTTTAGATATAGGGAAGTCGATATTATACATACCTTTTTCTGCAATTTTGAAAATAGAAGCTAATACGTCTTCTTTTTTTGAAAAGAAATTAAAAAAAAACATGTTATAGATAATTTATGTCTCCCCAGCCCCTTAGTAGACTTTTATAAAACACGAAGCGTGGAACTGCATGCCACGTTCTGAATTGGAGGTCCTAGGATAACCTTACGCACGAATGTAGAATAGCAGCCCACGCTATAGCGTGAGAACCACTATGCCATCCTTGTGCGCAATTGTGAAATTTCCTAGGTTTCCAATTCACAAGATAAGCATAACGCTTCTTTAATTTTTTATATGTCTGGACAAGTTTCCTTGATCCGGTCGTAAAAATACAGAAAAAAACGGAATAGACTGATATTCCGTCTTATTTTTAACGTCCGGAAATAAAACGGCACTCACTCTTTTAGTAAGGAAATATAGTGGGGTATAAAAACTTAATAGTTAAATATTTATTTGTTTTTCTGCCATCTAAACTTTTGTTTTGTGCTTAGAAAATAAAAGTTTCTCCTATAGGAAACTATATTTTCTCCCTGTAGAAACTTTTTATTCGTCCCTTTCCCCTTCGAAAGGGAAAGGCAAAAGTGATACATAAAGTGGTAGATAACGAATAATAATTGTAGATAATATACTATCTTCAACCATTATATAAGATGCTTATTTATAAAATGTTCGGGATGAGATTGTAGATGTTGTAGATACAATGAACTATCTAAATCTACCTCCAGGAATGTGACAAATTATTTTTTACCGATGGAATGTCGGATACTTGTTATGGAACCGGTATCCGATACCTAGCATTAAGTAATTGGGAGTATGGAAGTTTTGCAGATTATATCCGATATGGATAAATGAACTTCGGGTAACTTCTATTTTAAGAGCCAGAACCTGATATAAACCTTTCAGGTCACCTCCCCGGTGTATTACATTTCCTCCTAAACCTATTCCGACTGTAAAATAAGGCATTACGTATTCGGCACGGGCTGAAAGTCCCAGTGCCAGCTGGTAACTGAGTGGCGGCCGGTAAAACTGTTCGGTCGAAGACGATGACGGGTCGGCATAGATATTGGCACTCTCGTCATAAACGCCGTCCACGGATACACCGGCACGGAAGTTATATCCGAAATTATACATCGGATTGATATTGAACCCTGCTACCGCAAAAGCTCCCGGTGCAGCAATCTGTCCTTCTCCTACATAAACACCTTTTCGTCTCCAGGAACCGAACAGAACGACATCATAACTGATATGACGGGGAAAGCGGGGGACAGGAGGCTGGAAGAAAGGCTTGGAAAATAAATCTCCATTTCTGTTGAAGTTATATACCAATCCTACTTTCAGTCCGATCGTATTCAGTCCGGCATTCGGAAACCGGGTATTTCCATTCGAGAAGTGTGTTAGATCGACTCCCGCCGTCAGGTCCAGTTCTTTTGAGAGGATATAGTTCAGATAGAAGTTCGTATTGATATACGCATTGATTTTCGACCCGATCACTTTGTTGTATCGGTTATCGTATTCATCATAAGGCTTCCAGCCGAAAGATACCCCGAAGTTCCATTCATAGTTGAGCGATAAACGCGGATTGATCCGGGCGATCCTGGCTCCCTGGAACAGGTAAATGGCAAAAGGATTTCCTATCTCTTCTTTATCTTCAAACGAATACATGGACAATCCGATACCTTGGTAAGAGCCTCTGTAAATCCGGTCCGTATAGCTGTTCGGATAGTATTGGAAAGAGTATTTCAAATGGGCGGAGACGGATTTCCGAATTGGTTCCATATCCATATTATCTCCTCTCAGGAAAGAGTTGGTAGGGAAAATATAGGTAGGTCTGGCATCGATACCTATTCGATGAATCAAATGACGCGAGTAGGATATGGAATCTGTCATATCCTCCGGTACGTTTTTATGTATCCCTTCATCAGCGAATGCAATGCCGGATAGAAAGCACATTGCAATCAGGATAATCAGTACATTCAACCTCTCTGTTCCACTTTTCATACGTTTCTCTACTCGTTTGTTATTTGATAGATAATCAGGGTCAAATACCTAATATCTCGCAAATATAACATTTTAGAGCGTTTACTATAGCTTATAATTGCTTCATTTTTACTTTTGTACCATAAAGTTATAGATTCCTGATCCTATTTCTATTTTGATCCGTCTGTTTGTAAGAGGACTGAACTTCATTCCCTGTCGTGTTTTCAAGGGTATTCCGCTTTCCGATATTTGCTCGATAGTACTGGCGGGGAGACAGACTGAAGCCTGGCTGTTTGCCGGTATCTCGACTCGCAGTTCGAATGTATCCTCATTGTCTTTCCAGTCCGACCGGATCAGTCCGTAGGGAGATTCGTAGGATGTATTGGCATAGCGGATATCACCTACCGGTTCCGGTTTGATAACGATATTCCTGAAAGCTACCGACTCTTTTTCCTGGCGTATGCCGCCGAGTCCACTGAAAAGCCATTCCATCAGGTGTCCCAGCATACAATGATTATTGGAAACAAATCCGTATGCCTGCCATGATTCTGTCAGGGAAGTAGCGCCATGTGCGAGTTGCCAGCCATAGCCGGGAACGTCGTATTTACAATTCATATCGTAAATCACATCGGATGCATCATTCTCTTCCAGTGCGCGAAGCACATACCGATATCCGACATCTCCTGCTGTCAGGGCATTGTTCCTGTCACGGATATCAGCGATCAGATTCTTGAATACCTGCTCTTTGTTCTCCGGTTCGACCAATCCGGTATATAAAGCGATAGCATTGGCAGCCTGGCTGTTGCGATCGTATTTATGATTCGATCTGTTCCAGAAGGTATCGTTGAATGCTTTTTTGATCCGGGCTGCCTGTCTGGCATATTTGTCGGCATCAGCCGGTTTATTCAATAACGATGCTATCTTTTGCATGATCGTCGTATTATAGTAGAAAATAGCAGTCGCTGTTACTCCGTTGGAAGTCAGCTGTGATTCGCCGGGATGATTCGGACCGATGTCGTACCAGTCTCCCAGACCGTAGGAAATGATATAGTTATCGGCTTTCGATAGCAGGTAATCCAGATAACGCTGCATGTCGGGGTAATTCTTTTCGATGAGTTGTTTATCCCCGTACCATTGGTAGACGTACCAGGGAGAGATAATAAAAGCACTTCCCCATTCGGGTGTGTCTTTGAAACCTCCTTCAAACTCCACCAGTTCGGGGGCTGTGGTGGCGATCTGCCCGTTCTTTGCTTGTGTCGAACGCATATCGTTCATCACTTTCTCATAGAAACGGGCCATATTGTACCGGTATTGGATAGAGTATTGCATCAGGTGGGCCACTTCCAGCCAGCCTAGTTTTTCCCGGTGGGGACAATCCGTCAGGACACTTGCCATGTTGCTGCGGACAGACCAGTCGATCAGGTTATATATTTTGTTGAACATTTCATTGGAACAACTGAATGACCCCGTTTCCTCTGCAGAGTTGCAGGTATGGAGTCCGGTGATATTCACTATTTCAGGTAGTTTTTCCGGATTCGGTTCTCCGCTTGGAACAGCCCCTTCGATTTGTACATAACGGAAACCGTAATAAGTGAATTGTGGTTGCCATGATTCCGTTTGATTGCCTTTGGGGGTATAAGTGAAATAAAAAGGATCGCCGGAGGCACTTTGATTGATACTGTTATCAGGATTCAGTAATTCTGCCGGATAGAGTTTGACTGGCTGTTTACCGTTTGCCCGGACTGTCAGCCTGAGAATGCCGGAAAAGTTTTGTCCCAGGTCATACACCCAGCCTCCTTTTTCTGTCCGGAGGATACGGACTGTCGGGATATGATCGCGAACTTTTAACGGAGGGATACGTTGGGATAATAATGTTGTTTTCCAGTTGGAATCGATGGCTTTGTTCCAGTTTTTATCGTTGAAGCCGGGTGATGACCATCTTTCCTGTTCTTTGGTGGCATCGTAATCTTCTCCGCCGTAAATACTGCTGAAGGTAATAGGACTTTCGGTTACTTTCCAATCTGTGCCGGAGACGATATTTTGTACACTGCCGTCGGTATATTCCAGTTGTATCTTCATAATAAATTTAGGTGCTCCGTAGGAAGTGAGCATTTTGTAATACCGTTCTCTCGGAATATTGAAAAAGCCGTTGCCCAGCATGATCCCTACCGCGTTACTGCCTTGCTGTAACTGTCCGGTAATATCGAAAGATGCATAAAGAGCACATTTATCATACTTGGTCCAACCCGGATCGAGGAAATGATCTCCTACCTTATTTCCGTTCAGGAACAGGTCGAAATGACCGAGTCCGGAAACATAGGCGACAGCACGTTTTAACAGTTTGCCGACCATGAACTCTTTTCTGAATTGGGGCAGGCGATACATTCCCGTTTTCTTATCACCGAGAACGTTGTTTGCCAGCGGAGCATGGATGCCGGTAGTGATAATCTCATCCTTTTTATCTTTTTCTAAAGCGATCCATTTGGCATTACTCCAATCTTTTTCCGAAAGTAATCCGATATGGAACCGATTGACGGAACTCCAGGGAGATACATTCCCTTGTTTATCCCATATCCTTACTTTCCAGAAATAAGTATGTCCGGCTTTTATCCCGTTCCCTTCAAAAGGAACCAGGATAGAGGCCGGACTATTTACCTTCTGGCTGTTCCAGACAGTGCCGTTGTCGGAGTTGAGAGCTTCCGGAGTGTCGGCTACTAAGATTTGCCAGGCGGATTGCTCAAAGTTTCTTTCTTCCGCATTGATCTGCCAACTGAAACGGGGTTGAAGTTTTTCTATTCCCAAGGGATTCGTTTCCTGCTCGCATGTTAAGTGATGGACAGAGAAAGAACCTTTGGCAAATATTGCCAATGAGAGAAAGGAAAACAATATGGAGAGACGGAATGACCTTGTCTTTTTCATTTTGTACAGAATTAAAGTGTTACGATCCAAGCTGTACAAAGATGCTCATTTATAAGTAAAAGAAAGTATTAAAAATGATTTTATGACTTAGGAAAATGACACCTCCTGCCTTTTACTTATTCATTTCCTTCGTGATCTCCTGAATATCCTGCAAAGTAAAGTTGCCTGATAACCGGATCACATTAAAACTTTTGTCCGTATCGGCGAGCATGATCAGTTCGCTGATCAGGTCTCCCTTTTGTTTTACATAGAAAGTAGCACGTGTTTTACCGTCTTTTACCTTCATCAGTTCTTCATGATCCTTACCTATCAGGTTTTTGAAGTCGTTGCGCATAGTCTCTTTTATACTATTGTTCTCGGTCGTAAGGATTTGCAGACCTTCTATTTTCCCTTTCAGGTTCATCAGGTTGAGGCCGTTCGTTTCAAAATTAGGCATCATCTGGAACATCGCTTTCGAGATAGAAACGGAGGTGACATTATCCATTTCGGAATATTTGTCGAACAGTTTGTTTTGTGCAAAACAGATGCTTGTGCAGCATAGAAAGAGAAGGAGTAATATATTTTTAGTTTTCATCTTGTCAGTCATTTAAATGTTTATTCAGAATACGGTTTACTTTATTTATTTCCTGTTGGGCATCGTTTATCTGGTCGATTCCCTTGTTCAGGTTGGAAGACATAAAAGCGAGTGCTTTCTGGGCGGCTATGGCGGCTTCCTGCGGATTGGTATAGGTATCGGCCAACTGTTGTTTGCCTGTATTCAGGTCTGTCAGTCCGAAGATACCGACACAAAGCAGCAGGATAGCTGCGACGGCTCCGCTAAGCCAGTACAATGAACGGCGGTGAAAAGATGAACGGACCGTCTCTTTCTTTTCAGCGGCAGCCCAACTGTCGATCTGCTGCTCCAACCGCTCGGAAAGTCCTTCCGGCAACGTCTGGTCCTCCCGGAGGACTTTGTTGATTAATTCATCTATCTGTTTATCGTTCATATTCGTATATTTTATCAAATTGTTCCCGGATTACTTTGCGTGCCCGGGAGAGTAACACGCGTATGTTTACGGCATTCAGGCCGGTGATCTGTTCTATCTCGTCCATCGAGCAATCGTCTATTCCCCGAAGGCGGATGACTTGTCGCTGGTTTTCAGGCAGCCGGTCAATCAGTTGCCTGATTTTCTGTTCCTTATCCTTTGTTTCCAGTTCTTTTTCCGGGGAAGCATCGGTTGCCAGCGTAATGACTTCTCCTATTTCTTCTTCCCGGCGGGTGGCACGGGGCGACCGGAGGAAGTCGAGGCAGAGGTTTTTGACCAGCGTGACGCAGAAGGCTTCGGGGTTTGCTATATCGGGCAAATCATCCCTTTTATTCCATAACTTGAAGTAAGCATCCTGCAGGATATCTTCGGCGTCCGCTTTGTTTTCGACAAGTGCATAAGCGATCCGGAAGAGCTTGGGGTGGAAGGAGAGGAACTTTCGTTTAAAGCTCTCAGCATCCATTCCCATGATCTATCATCACTTTATCTATGTCGGACGGTTTGATTTTGCCTTTGATGCGGACCAGGGCATTCCTGCTGCCGGTCGTGAGAACTACCAGTTCGCGGATCATATCTTTTTCAATGCGGACCATTACTTTCGTGCGGCTGCCTTTCTCATTGGAGGTAAGCATTGTTTCGAAGTCTGGGTCTTTCAGTTCTTTGATCGCTTTGACAAAACGTTCTTTTATCTCGTTTCTGCAGTCACTGAATTCGATCACTTCAATGCCGTTCACTCCCATGGTTTCGGTGAATATACTGGCAAGTTTCATGGTGATATTACCTATCTTGACATGATTGATCTGTTCTATTTTAGAGAATTCTTTGAACAGGTCGTTCATAGTCTGGCTATTTCCTGCCTGGCAGATCAAGATCAGTGCCAGGATAACAAAGTATCGTTTCATCTTCCTATTGTATTAAATGATTACTAATCCGGTTTATTTCCGCCTTCCTTTTGCGCGCTTTGGAAGAGCTTCATAAGGGAGACGGGAGCAACGGATAAGTTGTTACAAAGAAAGAGAAAAAAATAATATGCCAATGGGGTAATGTGCCAATATGCCAATTATTTTGAAGCGGTGGCTTTGTCTTTACTTTCCGCTATTTCAACAAAATAGACGCTCGAACAAATCAGGAGGATGGCGATCATCTGGAACCAGCTGAAACGGTCCTGGCCGATGGAAAGGGAGACGATGGTGGCAACGATCAGTATCAGGTAGCCATACAGGGCAACCAGTGTCGTACTCAGATATTTCAGTCCGATAGGGATCAGCAGGTAGCTGATCGTCGTAGGGAAGATGAGGACAAACATCAGGACGAGGAAAGGAGTCCATTCAAAATGGCTGAATAGATGGGCGTCGAAGCCGGTAACAGCCATGACGGCCAGTGAAGAGAAAGCAGCTCCGAGGAAACTGTAACGTAGCATATTGAGTGAACTGACCCTACCCAGCACGACATTGCTTATGATTAAATAGGCGGCGTATGCAATGGAACTGAGCATGCAGAGCATGTTGCCGGTAAAAGCATCCGAGGCCAGGTCGTCGCTTTTCTGTGTCAGGATACAGAGTAGTGCACCACCTAATCCGATGGTAATACCGATGATTTTCATTGCTGTGATCCGTTCTTTCAGGAAGATAACAGACAGGATGAATACCCAGATCGGCTGCAGACTGCTGAACAGTGAACTGGATACCGGCGTTGTTTTGCTGACTCCTATCAGGTAGAAGAACATGAAGCCGAACAGTCCGATCGCTCCCAGAAGGAACAAGGTAACCTTTTCACGCAGCGTTGTCTTGTCCTGTTTCCAGAATATACTGATAATCCAGAACATAAGGGCTCCGAATACACATCGGAACATGACGCCTGTCAGCGGTGCGATCCATAAAGGAAGCAGATATCTGAGCGCGTTCGCATTCAGACCGCTGAAGGTTTTCGATATGATCATACTTAGGTTGGCTTCTGTCTTTTTATTCTTCATAAGCTTAGCGTTTATATGCACCTTTAATTACTTTTGAAACTATCGTTGAACAGGAACGAATCCTGTTTGATATAAGCCCAAACAGCTGCTGCCAGGGCAATGGTCATATTGAATATGAAGGCAAACTGTTGTGTTTCTATATGGAGCATATCTTTAAATATATTTATAATGAACGGGCATAACAGGATCGCCAGATAATTCATCGCCATCACGAAAGCCAGTGCCAGCGTTACTTTTTCAGGGATAGCCGTGCGGGTTGTCTTGTCGTAAGCGATCGGCTGGATAATGCCATAGGCAAGCCCAGTAAAAACACAGCCTAAACCGATCAGCCATTCCGTCCTTGAAATCAGGATCAGCAGCATCCCCAGCGCAATCGAGAGCAGGCAATAGAATTTTGTTTTCTTACCCAGTAAATCTACGATCTGGTTCAGTACGAACCCCGGAGCCATGATCGCCAGGAAAAACAGCGAGATCATGATACCCGAATTACCACTGGTAAAATGATATTCTTTCATCAGGAAAGGCAGGTTGAAACTGACAATGATGACGAGGTAAGTCGCCAGCCCGTAAAATCCCATGATCTGTACAAGGTGCCTGACCTGTATACCGAATTTCCCGAATGCCGGATCGCTTTCTTTTCCTTTTTCTTTGGTTGAAACAGTCGCGGAAGCGGGTAGGGGACTTATATTCTTTTTCAGGTAGAACGACAAGACGATCGAAATAAGCGGAAAGAGATAAACCAAGAATGGCAAATGCCAGTTGATCTCCGCCAGATAACCGGTCAGTACGGTTGCCAGCACCAGTGTCACGTTGGTGATCGCAGAACTCAGGCCGAATTGCTTTGTCCGGTATGTACCGATAAAGAATCGTGAAATAAGCCCGGTAGAAAGGGGAACGATCAGTCCTGAACCGATTCCAAGCAATGCGCTGACAGCGATCAGTTGCCACATTTTGGTCGAGAGCAGGTACAGGACACCGCTTACGGCAAAGATGCTTAACCCGATCTGTAATAACCAGATATTATTGATCTTTTCAGTCAGCTTCCCGGATAGGATTATGAACGGTATGATCAGCAGGGAAGGCAACGACGACAACATCTGTATATCCAGTTCCGTCGAATGCGGAAATATCACCGAAAGCTTCCCCAGGATAGGAGAAACGGCCAGTCCCGGCAGCGCGTTCAGTGCCGAGATCGACCATATACCTATTAATGTGATGAGGGGAATCGTCCCCTGTCCTGTCTGTATTCTCATACTTAAATAGCTGTTTTATAAGACAGAAAACAATTCTTATGACTGAATGTTCATTTGAAAGGTTATTTCCGTTACTAAAAAAACTATCGGTATCGGCAATCCTTAGAGGAAGCAAAGCTTCCTTGGAAAGGCCTCAGCGGGCGAGCGTTAAGCGCAGCAGCCGGAGTGAGCGCCCGGAGGCTGCGTTGTTTGAGCGAAGCGAGTTTCGCAGATGACAGCGAACGTAGGATGCGGAGTAGCGAGGCAGGTGCAGCCTTGATCTTTTGTTTACTTTTGGATCAAGCCAAAAGTAATTAAATATTGCATGTTTAACCAAAAACGGAGAACAATTGCCGTTGGAGGCTGTTTTTGCACTACAAATCGACGCACGAATGTCGGTTGCGCCAATTCTTAAATAATTAAAAACAAAAAGACATGAAAGATTCAAGTTTTAGAGAAGGTGATGCCAAAACCGCGATTTTTGGCTCTAATGCGATGTTGCATCCGGCTCCGGTAGATGTAATCCCCGATGGTCCTACCACTCCGGAAATTGCCTATCAGATGGTAAAAGACGAAACTTTCGCTCAGACACAACCCCGTCTGAACCTGGCTACATTCGTTACTACCTGGATGGATGATTATGCAACGAAGTTGATGAACGAAGCAATCAACATCAACTATATCGACGAAACTGAGTATCCGCGTATCGCTGTGATGAATGCGAAATGTATCAATATCATGGCCAACCTGTGGAACAGCCCCGAACAGGCGCAATGGAAAGCCGGTGCATTGGCGATCGGTTCTTCCGAAGCATGTATGTTGGGTGGTGTTGCCGCCTGGTTGCGTTGGCGTGAAAGAAGATTGGCCCAGGGTAAACCGGTAGACAAACCTAACTTCGTTATCTCTGCCGGTTTCCAGGTTGTATGGGAAAAGTTTGCTCAGTTGTGGCAGATCGAAATGCGCCAGGTGCCTTTGACACAGGAACATATTACTCTCGACCCGCAGGATGCCCTGAAGATGTGTGACGAAAATACAATCTGTATCGTTCCTATCCAGGGTGTTACATGGACAGGTCTGAACGATGATGTGGAAGCTTTGGACGCTGCCCTCGATGCCTATAATGCAAAGACAGGCTACGATATTCCTATCCATGTGGATGCAGCTTCCGGTGGTTTCATCCTGCCATTCCTGAAACCGGAGGTTAAATGGGACTTCCGCCTGAAATGGGTACTTTCCATCAGTACTTCCGGACATAAGTTCGGACTGGTATATCCGGGTTTAGGCTGGGTAGTATGGAAAGACAAGAAATACCTGCCGGGTTCCATGTCTTTCAGTGTAAATTATTTAGGTGCAAACATCACTCAGGTCGGTTTGAACTTCTCTCGTCCTGCAGCTCAGATCCTGGGACAATACTATCAGTTCATCCGTCTCGGATTCCAGGGTTACAAGGAAGTGCAGCAGAACAGTATGGCTGTAGCCGATTACCTGCATGCTGAGATCGGCAAGATGGCTCCGTTCCAGAACTACAGCAAAGAAGTGGTAAACCCATTGTTTATCTGGTATCTGAAACCGGAATATGCTAAATCGGCCAAATGGACATTATACGATTTGCAGGATAAACTGAAACAGAGCGGATGGATGGTTCCGGCATATACATTGCCTGAAAACCTTGAAAACTGGGTTGTTATGCGTATCGTTGTCCGTCAGGGATTCAGCCGCGACATGGCAGACCAATTACTGGGTGACATCAACAACGCGATCGTTGATCTGGAAAAACTGGAATATCCGACGCCGACCCGTATCGCACAGGACAGAAACCAGAAAGTAAAAGGTTCTGTATTCACTCACACAGGTATTCCAAAATCAACTAAGTAAGCTGTTTGAATATGGATAAAAAGATTTCCGTTTCGCAAATAAAGGAAGCGGCTCAGGAGGCCTATGAGATGTACAAAAGCAACACGGATGGAAAGAATGCCGATTATATCCCTTATCTGGCTAATATAGATAAGAACCTGTTCGGTATCAGCATCTGTCTGTTGGACGGAAGTATCATTCAGCTGGGCGATTCCGAATACCGCTTCGGTATCGAATCTGTGTCGAAGGTACATACCGCTGTGTTGGCTTTGCGCCAGTACGGGGCACAGAAGCTTCTTCAAATGATCGGGGCCGATGCAACCGGACTGCCGTTCAACTCTATCATGGCTATCCTGCTGGAAAAGGATCATCCGTCTACTCCACTGGTGAATGCCGGTGCGATCACTGCTTGTAGTATGGTACAGCCGGTAGGTGATTCCAATAAAAAATGGGAGGCGATCGTCTCCAATATCACCGATCTTTGCGGCAGCGCGCCTCAACTGATCGACGAACTGTATAAATCGGAATCGGCTACCAATTTCAACAACCGCTCGATTGCCTGGTTGCTGAAGAACTACAACCGTATCTATGACGATCCGGATATGTCGCTCGACCTGTATACCCGTCAGTGTTCATTGGGAATCACAGCCGCTCAATTATCTATCTGCGGTGCCACGATTGCCAACGACGGTCTGAATCCGGTATCCAAAAAGCAAATATTCGAGGCATCCTTGTCACCGAAGATCACTTCCCTGATCGCTACCGTAGGTTTCTACGAACATACAGGTGACTGGTTATACACTTCCGGCATCCCTGCAAAGACAGGTGTAGGTGGTGGTGTAATGGGCGTGATGCCCGGCCTGTTCGGTATAGCTGCTTTTGCCCCTCCAATTGACAGTGCAGGTAACTCTGTAAAAGCACAATTGGCTATCAAGTATATAATGAATAAACTGGGTTTGTCTATTTTTAATGGCGACCGGGTTACAATAACTGAATAACAAACAGTTTATTCTCTTAATTGGCAAGCCTCTTTGTCCCTTATTATAGGGCGGGAGGCTTGTTTGATATAAATAGAATGGGTTTTGTAGATTTCGTTATTTAGGTTTAATAAATCCTATCAATTATCGGGTAGCAACAAAAGCACGTGTTATCAGAATACTTGTTTGTACAGCGATATTACTGCGAAGTACACTTGACAGCATTACTACACCATGTTCGGTAAAAACAAATGGAAGAGCTGATTTTGGGCGTTTGGTATGTGATGTCATCACAATTTGTGATGACATATTCTCCCATTCCTGACTTGTTAATTGAAACATGAAATCTTCGGGAAATCGATCTATATTACGCTTTACTGCTTGATTTAATACACGTGTTTCGACTTGATATAATTCAGCCAGATCGCTATCGATCATGACTTTGTGTCCTCTTATTTCATAAATCTTGTTTTGGATTAATTTGAATTCTTCTTTGTTTTTCATAATTAATATATTTTGATTATTAAACTATGCCAACAAAGGTATAGTTTTCAATTAATATACAATACGGTTTAATTCTGATTCTTTCTATAGTTACTATTATTATGCTTATGACAACAACCTTTTTTCCCTATGTCGATGCGTTGGTGAAACGTAAACGCAAGGCTGGCAAATATTCAACTGCCGACCTTTACCGTGCTTCTTCCAACTGGTTGCTGCGGTTCTGCGGAACTGCCGACCTGTCGTTCGACGACATTACCCCTGGTATGATAGACCGTTTTTGTGACTGGCTCCTGGCGCTGGGGCATCTGAAAACGAACTCGGTAAACAGCTATCTCAGCAGTTTCCGGGCTATCTATCATACTGCAGTTCGTGAAGAATTGGCCCCTGTCAATCGTCTTTCGCCTTTCGCACATCTCAACCTGCGGCAGGAGGAAACAGCCAAACGGGCCCTTCGTATCCAGGCAATGGAAGAGATCGCCCGGATGGATCTCTCAGTCGAGCCGGAGTTACAGGCTGCCAGGGATTTCGCGCTTTTCTCCTTTCTTGCCTGTGGTATGCCGTTTGTCGACCTGGCTCATCTTACACACGACAATATCGTCGGTGATGAGTTGGTATATAATCGGTGTAAGACGAATGTACTGGTACGTGTCGGTATCACTCCCGGTATGCGGCGGCTACTCGACAAATATTCGTTGACAGGTAACCGTTATCTTTTTCCTGTATTGCAGGAAGAGGCAGACGGTGAACGATTATACGAGGTTTATAAACAAGCGCTGCACCGCTATAACGGTTGTCTGGCGGAGATAGGGAGTCGTCTCTCTATCCCGGTTTACCTTACCTCGTATGTTTTCCGGCATACCTGGGCGACAGAGGCTCTGCGAAATGATACTCCGGTGGCCGTCATCAGCCAGGCACTCGGGCATACTTCCGAGAGAACGACGCGCCACTATCTGGCAGCTCTTGATCAATCAAGACTCAATTCGGCAAATGAGATTATTACAAAAGGATTGGACGTCTTGATAGGAGTGAGGGCGTAACCTTATTTGTGAAATAAGGTATTTTGCCCCGTTTTATACAAGCTGTGAAAAACAAAGTTTATACTAATGTGGGAACAGGGCAAATATAGGAATTTTATTTAGACAAAGACAAACATATCTGCTTATTATTAGGTGGGTAGGGGATGATTTAGATTAAAAGATGAAATTCATACGTTTTTTCATGAATTATGGGTATAGTAAGGCGGAGGGTATCTTTTCCCTTCTCGAGAGGGGGCAGGGGGGGGTTAATACTCTAAATAAAGACTATCCAGATAGAAAATCACAGATAAAATAGTTAAATCCGCGTCAATCTATGTAGTTCGTGCTTTTGTATAGTAATTTACACACCCCCTACCCCTTCTCGAGAGGGGAGGAAGTTACTCTCTGTATATGATAATCGTAAGATAAACTGATACCTTATTTCACAAATAAGGTTACAGATCCATAGGTAACGCCTTGTCCAACCAGCAGGCTCAATCATTTATTATTATGGCTGAAAAAATTATTTTGACTGCCGATCTTTACGACAACGCCGTCACGGAGCGAAAAGGCGATTACACAGCGAAGCCCCGTATTACAGGAACAGTACGAAACCATCAGATTGCCGAACGCATCCTGGCAAGAGGTTCTGAATTACGTCTGGATACAATCGAGTATATCCAGGAAATGAGATAAAGTACTTAAATTCTAATATTTACCTATTTGCACATGAAAAAGATTAATACAAGCCAATCTAAACTAACCACCTCTCTGATTTGGCTGGTGTTTTTGGGAGGTATTTTAATATCGTTGCCTGCTAAGGCTCAAACTACTGTGAGCGAGTTACAACAATTGATTAATGATGTTCCGGCTAAAGGGACGAAAGTTATTGATTTAGAAGGAAAAACTTACCAACAAGCCGATATGCTGGAAATTACCGGAGGTAGGAATATTACTCTAAAGAATGGTACACTTTTAAGATATAACTTTTATTCTCCCGGAACATTTGTGCATGTGATGGATAGTTATTTGACGTTAGAGTCTGTTGTTGTAGATGGCAACGAAAAAAATATGAATGTAGAAGGTCCTCTCATTAGATTGCTTAGTTCTGACTTAACGGTTAAAGCAGGGACTATAATAAAGAATAATGATATTATAGGCAAAGTAACAGCCGGAGGTGTTATGGTGGACGGAAGTTCTTCTTTTGTTATGACAGGAGGAGAAATAGGTCGCTGTTATGATCATAACATGGGGCAAGTCTATGTTGCTAAAGGAGGACAGTTTACAATGACTGGTGGTACCATCCGTTCTGTTTGTACCGAAGGCAATGCTACAATAGGAGGTTCAGCCAAGATTACATCTTACTTTAGACTGAATGGAGAGTATCATCTGATGCTTTCTTCTGCTTTGGAAAATGTAATTCCTATTTGGAGAATATTGGCAAAAGAAGGTGCCATTGCTGTGACAGCTACGGATGGATACACTTTGACAACTGATGATGTTGCTAAATTCAAGGATTATCAAAATAATTGGTCTTTTGATCTAAAAGATGGCAATATTATATGTACCGAACGGTCTTCCACTGTGAACAGCGAAGACGAACTACAGAAGAAAATAGATGCGGCTCCGGTAGGAAGCACAGGTTCTCCCACCTCTATATCTATTGGAAATGTGGAAATTACGAAAGGTGTCACTATCGATGGTAAATATATTACATTGACAGGAGGGAGCATTATAGGAAACAGCAGTAATTCCTGGATTACCCTGAAAGGAGGAGGACTTAATTTGAATCAAATAAATATAACTCGAAAAGGATCATCAAATGGTTCACCTGTATATCTCGACAGAGGGGGACAATTGATTATCAATAATTCAATCATTGACGGCGAACGGGCTTTGGAAGGTGCTATCAATGTAGGGTCCCAGTCCGGATCCATAGTAATAAATCAGGGTACAATAAAGGGTATTATTTCCAATATGAATGCTTCATTAACCTTTAACAGTGGAAGTGCTACTACTATATTTAGCAAAGTACCGGTCAAGTTGAGTGGAAACGTGCAGATAAGCGGTGGTGTCTCATGTGAAATTATTTTGATGAGTGCCCCTCTTTACAAGTTGAAAATGGCGATATTAAACCAATCTTCCAATGTTATAGCCAGCGGTACAGGTGGTTTCATTCTGACGGAAAACTATCTTTCCATGTTTGAATGCATTGATACCGAATATAAATTGGTGTGGAAAAACAATCAGATCCTTTATGAAAAGACAGGTGGAGAGACACCCTCTGTAATAGAGACAGAAGATGAACTGCAAAAAGCCCTTGAAGCTGCATCCCCAGGTTCTGAATCTGCCCCAACGATCATACCCATCAAGAATGTGACATTGACAAAGCCTCTTACCATTGATGGTAAATATATAACCTTCAATGGAGGAAGTCTGGTATCTTCCAACAGCTCTGCTAAGATAAACATCAAGAAAGGCGGACTTATTCTGGATAATATTTCACTCTCTGCCGGATGGAGCAGTTCCGGTAAATTCATTACAGTAGGCAGCAATGGAACACTGGTAATTCGTTCGACAGCTACTATCAGCAGTAACTCCAAAGACTTGAATTTGATTTATATAGAAGCAGGAAGTACGTTGAAAAATGAGGGGATTATTACCGGATGCATATCGAGTAGCGGTATACTCTATTTAACCAATGGAACAATTCACGGTCAGGTGAGTTCTTTTGGCCTGTTTTACCTGTCAGGAACAGTGAAGATAGATACCGGAGTCTATCTTTCCGGAAGTGCCGCGATAACGATGACGAGTGTTCCTAAATATCTATTGCAGATATTAACCGACGGTGAATCATCAACTGTCGTAGTTAAAGGAGGAAGTGGTTTTGTTCTTTCTGAATCGTATTTAAATAAGTTTGTCTGTATAACGGAAAACTGGCAGTTTATCTGGAGTAACAATCAAATTTTGGTAGTAAAAATACAAAGTACGAATTATAAAGTAACCTGGAATATACCATCCGGTGTAACAGTCAAACCGGAAAGCGGATATAATGCAACTTCTATCGTAAAAGGTGCTGATTTCAAGTTTACAATCGTCTTTCCTTCCAATAAAAAAGTAATTGTAAAGCAAGGTTCTATCGTGATAACTCCCGATGCGAATGGGGTCTATACACTTACCAACATTCAGGCAGATATAGTATTGACAATAACGTTGGAAAATAAAATAGGATATACGGTAACTCTTCCTTCTCAAACCGGTTTTGATATTAAAGCTGTTGACGGATATGACGCTTCACTTATACTGGAAGGTGCTGATTTCAAATTTAGTATCAAACCGAAAGCCGGGTATGAAAAGTATATTGTAAAAGTGTTCGTCAATAATACGCTTATAACTCCTGCCGGCGGATCGGTATATACTATTGTAAATGTACATGCCAACCTGGTTGTGAGAATAGAGGTAACACCACCAGTCATTGAAGGAGTGTTCAATATTATTTGGAATGCAGACGAAGGAGCAACGTTAGTTCCAGAATCCGGCTATGATAAGAATACAGTGAAGCTGGGGGATGATTTTAAGTTCCATATTGTAACAGATGCCTTACATAAAGGTTGGGAGATACTGGTACGGGTTGACGGTATTCTTCTTTCTCCTGATATTTGGGGTATATATACCATATCAAACATTCGTTCGAATAAAATTATAGAGATTACTATATCTGAAGTATTTAATATAACATTCGTAAAACCGAGAGAAGATGTAAAAATGGTGGCTGAAACGGGTTATAATCCGGAAAGGGTACTGGCCGGAAATGATTTCAGATTCCGACTGGAGAGTAAGTATAAAGCCAACCAGTTACAGGTGATAGCCAATGGAGAATTATTGATACCTGTAAATTCTGTATATACTATTTACAATGTATACGAAAATAAGATTATAACTGTAACTGTCAATACATCTGTCGGAAATGAAGATATTCATTCCGACCGGGTAGAAATAGTAATAAGGGATCATAAACTCTGCATCAAGCATCAGGAGATGAAAAATATACCTTTATATATAACTTCATTCGGAGGAAGTATCGTTAAGACAAGCCTGCTGAATGGAACCTATACTGAAATAGATATTCCTGTCAAAGGGGCATATATTATTTTCTTTGAGGGATTCAGTCAGAAGATTGTAATAAAATAATAAAGTATTAATAACAGGCATGGGTTTTCATAAAAAGAAGTCCATGCCTGCTTTTTTAGACCATCCATTCTTTTGCTTTTTTCGGTAAGTATTGTCTCTATATATCGCACTCAGCTATATTTTTGATGAATTATTCTCTTGAAGTAACAGTAATCATCGTATAATAATTTAAATTATTTTGATTGCTTTCCCTTTTTCCGTAAGATAATATCCCTGTTTGGGATGATTGGCTTGAGGATATTTAGGGGCAATTAATTCTACTTCCAGTGCAGGGTTTAGATAGTGTTTACGAAAATAAGTCCGATGGCTCAATAAAAGTCTTTCCATTATCTCGGTTACCGACAAAGTTTCTTGTCCGATGACGGCTAATAATGATCTAACTTGGTCACTAACTTGGTCACTAACTTGGTCACTAACTTGGTCACTAACTTGGTTTGCATACCGAAATATAACCCATACGAAATTACCGTTTGTATGAAATTCCGGTTCCGGAAGTTCTACTCTTTTACATTCGTTTATCATTAGTCCGATGCCACGTCCCCAACTTTCCAGCACTTTTCTTTTATATAAAACATCCGCGATTAATGGATTTTGAGGTTCGGAACGATGTTCGGATTTTAGATTCTCTATGCTTATATCTGCAGGGAAAGTACCGATATTTTCTATTTCTATACGATCATCATAAATAGCTATTCCGACAGATCCACCCGGAGAATGGTATTGCCTGTGGCAAAGAGCGTTGATTATACTTTCTCTCAAAGCTTTCACCGGAACATTTAATTCTTCTACCCGTTCCATACTTTCTATCTTTCCGGATAAAGACAAATGTTTGAAAAAGAATGCCATAGCAGCATCCAATAGCTTGAAAATATTACCATGTATACGTTGATTGTCAATAAATTCCTCTTTGTTTATACCTTTAAATCGAGCCATTCTCAAAAGACATTGTGGATAGTTGGAGGTATCATCTGCAAACAATACAGCAGCGGCATTTTTCAGTTGTCCGCTTTTAGACAGTTTTAATTTCTCCAGAATAATGGATATATCTGTAAGTGCTGTAGATTCTGGTAACCGGCCACTTTCAATACCTAATCGCACAGTTTTTAAAATCTCGTCTTTATCGAGGTCTTCTTGTTTTAAATCTTCATTTATTAATGCTTCCCAACCAAAACGAACTTCATCCCGCTGCATGAGTAATTGATTATATGTAGACTGGGACATTGTAGAAGTCGTACTTTCTATTCGTATATATGGACGACCTTTATAAGTGAATGGGCGGGTATATCTTTGTTCTTCAACATGGATAGCTATGATTTTCTTTTCAGAATTATCAGATAGCGGAATATAACTTATTTCAACAGCTGCTAAAGGTTCAAGACGTTGAAGTGCATCGGCGATTATACGTTTTGTCTGGTCACTGATTTCCTGACCGGTAATTTTTCCTTTATCTGTAACTCCGAATAAAATAGTCCCGCCTTTTCCGTTTAAGAAAGCGCATAAAGTCTCCATTGCCCGTTCTAATTGTCCGGTAGTTTCCTTAAACTCTATTTGCTCGGTTTCTTTTTGGCTAACTAATTCTTTGATATTTTCGAGTGTTACTATTTCCATGTTTGTGCATTTCATATTTTAATCATTATAAAATGATTGATTTAAGTTGATTACAAAGATAACTTTTATAGTGAAGTAGGCTTGTTTCCTGCCATGTTATTTTTCTCCTTCTGCAGGCTTTGATACCGTCTGCTGTTTCGGTTGCAGTGTATTGTCTCCATTATATAATTCATTCTTTTTCTTATTCGCATTCTGTACCAGGCTGGTTACATAAACGGTAAAGATAGGGAACATCATCATCCCCAATGCAGCCAGCAGGACCGATAATATCCTTCCTGTCGGGGTGACGGCATATATATTCGAACCGACTGTCGTCACGTCCATAAAAGCCCACCAGAGGGCGTCGTCGTAGCCGGTTACCTGCGGGTTTACCTTGTGCTCGATCACGAAGAATATCAGGCTGGAGAAATAAACCGTTGCCAGCAGCATGGTCAGATAAGAGACGAACAAGCCCGAAGCTTTGTTCGACGACAGCCAGCCCACCACGATAGCCAGCGCATAGCCGCTACGTGCCAGCGGAATAAAACGCAGGAAATAGGTGATCTCCGGAGAGAACTCGATCCCGTAATAATTAATAATATTCAGATAAGGAATGGATACGATCAGGAAGATAAAATGACTCTGCAGATAATATAATTTACGTTTTGATAAGAAAAACTCTAAAACGAAATCGGCAATGAAGAACATACATATCCAGAATTGTATTTTCAGATATGACCCCTGCGTCATAAAGGGAATATTCTTGAATGTATCGATTGAAATTACAACAATAAGGAATAGCGAAAGTAACAAAATGACAACATGCAATACTCCGTATATTCCTCTTTTCTCATAAATAATATCACTGAAAGCAGACTTCATTGCGTTTAATATTTAGGCGTTTAGATAGAAATATTTTAGGCTATCTAACAGTAGAAAGACTGATTTTGTTTTTAACACTATTCTGTTAATTAACCTAGTTTGACATCTTGTTGACAAACTAACACAATACCGATTTGTTTTACTGACATATTTAAAGCGAAACTAAACAAAACAAAATTCACATTTAAACAGTAAATTCATGGCAAATGTAGGAAAAGCAGTAAAACTTGGAGTTTTTACTCTTGCAATTATGAATGTTACGGCGGTAGTGTCTCTCCGCGGACTACCAGCCGAGGCTGTATACGGATTAAGTTCAGCCTTTTATTATCTCTTTGCGGCAATTGTCTTTTTGATACCGACATCGTTGGTGGCTGCCGAGCTGGCTGCTATGTTCCAGGACAAACAAGGTGGGGTTTTTCGATGGGTAGGGGAAGCCTACGGAAAGAAGTGGGGTTTCCTCGCTATCTGGGTGCAATGGATTGAAAGTACGATCTGGTATCCTACCGTATTGACTTTCGGTGCCGTTTCCATCGCCTTTATCGGAATGAACGATGCACACGACATGACTCTGGCTTCAAACAAAATGTACACACTGGCTGTAGTGTTGATCATCTACTGGCTGGCTACCTTTATTTCACTGAAAGGATTGAGCTGGGTAGGTAAAGTTGCTAAAGTAGGCGGTATTGTCGGAACGATCCTTCCGGCTGCCTTGCTGATTATTCTCGGAATTGTTTACCTGTCTATGGGCGGTCATTCGAACATGGATTTCCACGGTGATTTCTTCCCGGATTTCTCTAAGTTCGATAATTTGGTGCTTGCTTCCAGTATCTTCTTGTTTTATGCTGGTATGGAAATGGGTGGTATCCACGTGAAAGATGTGGAAAATCCATCCAAGAACTATCCGAAAGCCGTATTTATCGGTGCGTTGATCACTGTTCTTATTTTCGTACTCGGTACTTTCTCTCTGGGGGTTATTATTCCACAGAAAGATATTAACCTGACGCAGAGTTTGCTGGTTGGTTTTGATAACTATTTCAAATTCATCCATGCTTCCTGGTTATCTCCGATCATTGCGATCGCATTGGCATTCGGTGTGCTGGCAGGTGTATTGACATGGGTTGCCGGTCCGTCAAAAGGTATCTTTACAGTTGGTAAAGCCGGTTATCTGCCTCCATTCTTCCAGAAAACAAATAAGATCGGTGTCCAGAAAAATATTTTGTTGGTACAGGGATGTGCTGTTACTTTATTGAGCTTACTGTTCGTAGTAATGCCTTCCGTACAGAGTTTCTACCAGATCTTGTCACAGTTGACAGTGATTCTTTATTTGATCATGTACCTGCTGATGTTCTCCGGTGCTATCGCATTGCGCTATCGGATGAAGAAAGCGAACCGCCCGTTCCGTATCGGTAAACATGGCAACGGCTTGATGTGGTTCATCGGCGGTCTTGGTTTCTGTGGTTCATTGCTGGCATTTATATTAAGCTTTATTCCACCGAGCCAGATATCTGTCGGTAGTAATACTGTCTGGTTTGCCGTATTGATTATTGGTGCTATTGTCGTAGTAGCTGCCCCGTTCATTATCTATGCTTCTAAAAAAGCATCCTGGGTCGATCCGAATGCACAGTTCGAACCGTTCCATTGGGAAACAGTTAAAGTACAGGCTCCTGCAGCAGGAACTACTGCTACTGCTCAGACTACCAATACAAATAGCACAAGCACAACAAAGGATACAACCAGTACTACAAATACACCCACGTAATCATACTTATGTAATTTCTATTCTACGTACTAAAGAGAAGAGGGGCGGAACCTGGGAAGGTCTCGCCCCTTTATTATACTTAGTGCGGGTGTGTATTAACGAACTATTTCGATGGAAGCAGTTCCCAGTAAACCGGCTTTCGTACTTCCCCGGTACATGGTCGGGACAGACAGGTAGTAGTTGGCTGCCGTATTGTAAAGTAGTATTTCGATCCGGTTGTCTCCGTCTTTTACATATTCTGTGATGTCGAACCGCCAGGGAGGCGTTAGCTTTAACCCGACTTTTTGTTTGTTTACCCAGACTTCGGCTGTAGAGATGACTTGTCCCAGATTCAGGTATATTTTATCGCCGGAACGCTTTTCCAGGCGGACATTTTTCCGGTACCAGGCACCGCCGGAATAGGTAGAAAGACCTTCTATCTGTGTCCAGTCTCCTGCAGATATCAATCCGTCTCCGCAGGTCTGCCTGATCGGTCCGTCGATAGCGGCGCCTCCGGCATTACCCCACGGCTCTTTTATCGATATGGCTATCGTCGATATACGTCTGGAAGGGTTGGTTACGGTTGCCTCGTAACGTGTCAGGCCGTCCGGACGTCTCTCTTTCACGGTCAGATCGCACAGGCTACCGTTTGCCCATACCTTTGTTTCACCGAAGGCTGAGAACTCCAGTTTTTGCAGGCCGGGAGCCGATGTAAAACGATATTGCCCGTAAGTCGGTTCTTCGGTTCTCTTTACGTCGAAAAGCAATAATGATAAGTCTCCCCGGAAATTCATTGCAAGCGGCTTTTCTGCGATAGTTTCTTTTACTATGCGCGGAGTATCTCCGGCTTTGCGTATCACACAATAGGTCACTCCGAATGTATCATAATGGAGGACGACTTCGTTGGTCCCTTTATTGAGCGGAACGGTAGGAGCGGATGGATTGCTTGCTCTTCCGTTTATATAAACCTTAGCCGGCTTGAGTTCTCCGAATACCAGTTGATAGTTACCGGCTTCGGGTGCCAGGACATTCGAATAGAGGTAATAGTTTTTATTCCCGCTGGGGTCTTCTACACGAATTGTTTCCCTGAATTCTTTTTCGAGTTTGCCCATACGGATAAACTCATCGTGCACAGTGGCTTTCAGTCCGTGCCATCCCTGATGCCCGTAGTCGTTTTCAACTCCCCAACGCCATGAGAAGTCATAAGGTTTCCAGGAATATCCTTTATTGTCGATGATTATCCTGTTACTCTGGTAAGGAAGATGGGAGAGAAGCTCTTTCTCCGATAATTCGGGTACGGCTTCCAGTATCATAAACTTGGTACCGTAAGTGAAAGTCTGGTTTCTCCATTCCGAATCGTCGAAAGAAGGAGATTGCCAGTCTTTTGTTTCGGAAGAAGCCTGGTTGTATCTGGCTTTATAGATATAGGCTCCCAGAAGTTCATCCGTAGCAGGCCAGTGGAAATCACCGAACTTATTGTTCAGGGAAGGGTTGAGGTCGAATGACCATTCTCCGTCCAGTAGAATGGTGTTGACGACTTTTTCCTGGTCAGGATTTGCAATTACTACCTTTTTAGCGGGGTCGAAGACGAATAGATGAAGATCCTGCTTTTCCAGCGGCATCCGGATAACGGTTCCCTCCGGTGTTACTTTTGAGGCAGTGATTTCTTTTGTTTTTCCTGTCCAGGGATCCCATAGTTCGAGTCCTCCGGTAGCACGGAAAAAGCATTCGCTGCCCGAAGGCACATTATACACGGCATAGAGGTCTTTGTTTCCCAGTTTGCGGTGCATGATATAGGGTGTATCTTTTTGCGGATGCTGTGACAGGATACGGAAATCGCGGGTAAGATTTGTGTCGATAATATCCAGGACCTCTTTGTTTTCGTTAGCAATAAATGCATTTTTGCTATCCGGCCCGAACAGTTTGTTGAGTATCGACCGGACTTCGGGATCGTTCAGTCCTTTCTTCTCTGTTGCTTCGGGCAGATCTCCCAGGTTGATGACGATCCCCCCGTTTTGTTTGAACCGGAGGGCCTTTTCCAGAGAAGAATGACGGATCGCTTTCATGGACGGGATGATCAATACCCTGAATTCTTCACCGGAGATATTGATCTTACCGTTTTTAATACTGGCTTTGGCAAGCGATTCATAATCCATGAAGTCGAAATCGATGCCTTCCTTATACAGATATTCTCCCAGGCTGAATGCTTTCTGAACCGCTGTGTTGTCATAACCGGCTACGACTGCTTCTACCGGATACAGGATAGCGACATCTGCCCGGTGATATCCCTGCGAAAGGATATAGCTAAGACGTTCGGTACATTCCAGGAATGGTCCCATCTCTTCCCAATAAGGCATGTGGGTGTGGTTGCAGGGAGGTGCCCATTCCCACCATCCTCCCATCGTGCTGTAGTAGAAACCATGCAGGCTCAGCAGGTTTTGTCCCATCACGAAGTTGGCAAATGTGGCATCGGTCAGATTGGCTGTATTGGTGTCCCAGTTACTACTGTGGAAACCTTCCAACCATACTCTGGGACGTTGGTAAAGATGGGCAATGGAAGAGGCTACTTTGTTCTTTATTATATCTTTTCCGAGATTCGGCTGATCGCAACCGGGCGCCTGGTTCCATCGCTGGGTACGGAAATAGTCGCCGAACTCGCTGACATCTTTTCCCCGCCCGCCGTGATCGCAGCCGTAGATCAGATTACGGTCTTCATGCCATTTATACACCGGTATAAAGAAGTTTTCTTCGCTTAACGAAACCATGACATCGTTGTAATCCAACCGTATTTTAGGAGTGGTACTACCGATATCTGTGAACAGGCCGGCAAGATAAGGCATAATATCGTACCCTTTCCGTTTTTTGAACTCGTCCCGGAAGATTGTATTCCATATATAGCCATGCAGGTTGAAGTTCAACTCATCGGAAAAGAAGAAGTTGAGTCCTCCTTTGGATTGTTCCGGAAAACGGTCTTCAAACCGTTGGAAGAAATGTTTGACATAGCTTTTTCCTGAGAGAGGGTGCATCGGATCGAGTGAAGGTGTTTTAGTAGCACTGTATACCTGTGTTACGATCCAGTCTCCTTCGGGTGACTGCCATTCTATTTTATTGCCTGTAACCTTTTTGGACAGGTCGATGCCGGAGTTTTCAATGATCTTTCCATCCGTTCCCAACCGGTAGGCATAGAGGGAAAGTAATTGTTCGTGGCAGGTCTTTTCATATTTGTCTCGGATGGTGTCGCTTTCGAATTTCAGTTCGGCACCTGTTAGTCCCGGATTCTCCTTCAAGGCATCGTCGACATAGGAACCTTGGCCTACTCCCAGTGTATAATCGCTGAGACTGACGGTCATATTTCTTTTTTTCGCTTCATCCATGAACCATCCGAACAGCTCCCACCATTCTTCCGTGAACAGGGCCGGTTTGGAAGGAAAAGTAAGACCGTAGCTGACTCCTCCTTTATCCGAATGGGCATAATTGACCTGTAGGCTGGTGACTTTTTTGGCAGCCATCTGGTCCAGATGATAAGTAAGATGTTCTTTGGTCAGTGTATCTCCCATCCACCAGTAAAAGGGCACTTCTCCATATCCTTTGGGAGGTGTTGCAAATCCGCTTTTCAAGTCTGTTTTACCGGAACGGTCCGGATGACCGGGAGCCAACTGTCTTGTCTGGGCAGACAGGATCTGTGACAGAACGCATAAGGTGAGGATAAGGAGCTTTTTCATGGGTGATTAGTTTATGTCCATAATAAAACAAAAATAGGAACTAATCAGGAGAAGAATGTTTCAAATATGATATTATTGTTATGTGTTTTGATCTAAAAAACAGAGAGATACTATGTTACGGTATCTCCCTGTCTTGCTATAATCAGTGTTGCGGGACGTTTTTTGCGTCAGCTATCCGTCCGTTGAGTATGGATTGTCTGCGATTGTCCCAGTATTTGCAATCAAGCTCAAAAAAGGTCGATGTGTAGGGCTTTGTCAATCCTGTTTTAATAATAACTACTTCGAATAGGTTGCTGATGCTATCCAGGCGGTCAATCAGGTTATCGTGTTCGATATGCATTATTTCAGATGGTGATAATACCTTTTTCATTTCCTCTTTCAGATTTGCTATTCCCGGACAAATGTCCTCTTCCAGGAAAGATAATTCTTTATCCTGGTAAGTATGGGCATACACATGTGAAGAGTTATCCAACATCTTTTTTACTGTGCCTAGCACTTCTGTATAGGGTTCGTTTGCATACAGGGTGGTGATGCCTTCTTTGGCTTGTAACGGGTAAGCCATGTCCGTTATGACTATCCAGTTGCGGTGGCCTAACAGCGGAAGTTTTTCCTGCAAGGCGGTTTGCCAATTTGCGGAGTACTGAGTCTGTAGCTCTGTTGCAGGCTCTTTTTGAATGCTGCAGCTTAGAAACAAGTTGGCCAATAAACAGTATATTATGATCCGTTTATTCATGATTCTATCGTTTGATAATTTGTTTATCTCCTTCCAGCAGGCTAAAATCTTTCAATCTTATCTCTTTGTTATTACCGACGATAAGAGATTTCAGTCGAAGTGAACCGTTGATCACTTCGATGGTAACATCATTTTCAGTAACCTGGATAGTTCCCCATGCATATCCGTTACTCCAGAAATAATTTCCGGGGTGGTCTGTAATTTTCATACTTTTATCGACACCCGAATATTGGAAGTCGCTTAAGGCGATAATGGCAGACCAGCTTGCCATTGAACGGGCGTAATGGTGTCCGCATTCCGGTTCGCTGAAAGGGTTCCGTTTGGCTCCGTCGTGGCGTTCACGTACAGACCGGATACAGGTGAGGCCTTCTTTTTCCATACCTTCGTAAATCATACCTACGGCGGCACAGTATTCAAATCCGGTCATTACCTCTGCAAAGTAAGGAAATGGAACATCCAAACGTCCTTTGGGCCAGGAAGCCATAAGCAAGCCGGATTCATTGCCCATTACATAAGAACGCATATTATTGAAGTGGCGGCTGAAGTCTGTTACATAGTTATATTTCATAATGCTGTTCATAGTCGTATGAATGTGATCTTTGTTCCCCAGGTAACCCAATCCGCACAGATGTGCCATGTATTGGCCGACCAACTGATCTGCCAGGCAACCGGGACCTAGCTGGAAAGGCGGGATCTTGACATTAGGATTATTCATGTCCAGATATTCGAATGTTTCCGGATCGGTGATTTTATGTTCATAATATTCGCCATTGAACAAATTCTCATCCATCCAGTTACTGCCTTTTTCAAATAATGTGTGACACTTTTTCGCGAAGTTTTTGTCTTTCATGGCTATAGCCATCTTTTCAGCAGCTTTTAATGCTCCCATATACCAGAAGCCCATTTGAGGGTTTGGACCATAATAGTTCACATCCATAGTATTATGCTGGGAACCTTCCATGACACCATCCTGATTGCCGTCCCATCCTTTTTCCGTCCAGGCATAGGAAAGAACTTTCTTTATCTGTTCCCAATTGCTTTTCAGGAAATCGGTATCGCCTGAAAGCTGCCATTCACGGTATATCTTCATAATACAGCCCATTTGTCCGTCAGCTGCTGCACTGTTCTCTTTACTCGCTTCCGAGAGCGGCAAAGAGGCCCTGAAGTTCATCAAACCGTTTTCTTTGGTGGCATAATTGAATTCTACATCCCGCATGGTTTTTGCCAGTTCTCCGAACAGATAAGGAGTTGCCACTTCATAATTCCATACATGAGTGCATGAACCGGCACATGAACCGAAACGATCCATTACACCTTCCCATCCCATCATATGCCCGCTGGGTAAACGAAATACGGTCTGTGACCGCAGAGTGGCGAGGTTAAACAGAGCTGCTTCTTTTACAATATCCGGATAAGATGTATTGAGCAGGGCGTTTACGAAAGATAATGTTTTCTTTTCCAGTCCGGGTATTTGTGGTATAATTGTCTCTGCTGCTTTCCAGGCATCAGGATATTGCTGGCTGTAATAGTTGCCGACAACAGTGGAAGACCAGGCTTTCCGGTTCGGAAAATTCCAGGTGATATAGAAAGTAAATGTTTCCGTACTTTGTGCTCCTACGGTTTTTTTTACAGACAAAGAGGCCATCGGGTCTTCATCTTCCTGTTTGTTCTGTTCCGTCAGCATGCCGTCTGCGCTGAAATCGTCCCAGAAGTTTAGGATGCCGTTGTTCCAGCTATCGGCTTTGGAGGAGGTCCGGTAGGTTACGCCGTCGGTAGCCTGGGTGGTAAGGGCGACAGTTCCCCAGGCCGGATCGTTTTTATCCACACCGTCCGAATAAAGATAGATTCCTTTTATTCCGTTGCTTTCAATGTATTTGTTCTTATTGTCTTTCACGCCGACAGGTATGTAATCACCTTTCCAGTCTGTGCGGAATTTACTTCCGTCTTTACCTATGAAGTTGCGCATGGAACCACAGATGGCAACGTCCATCGGTTGGTTGGTGGTGTTGGTAACCTCGTAAGAGAGAACTGCTACAGGTAGTCCGCTCGCTTCCGCATCGCCCGGAATCAGCGGGTTAAAACCTTTTATTTTCACTTTTACAGGCAGATCTTTATCAGACAGGTGTACTTGCCCGAAAGGATAGGCAGCATCGAATGACGCCTGTGCAAAGCGGGGAAGACCATGATGATTTACCGGACGACCTTCATAATGAAGATATTCCTGGGGATATAAAGGACCCGCCAGTAATGTCGTAGTAGCTTCCCGGTTCTGCGGTTTGGCATAGATTGCAAAAAACGGAGCATTATTACCGGTTGTTACCGTACTGTATTTCTTTGCCGGAACATTCATAATTTCCCAATCCCGGAGTTCTCCGCGACCACCGAGTGATACTGTCCCGGTCCCGATTCCACCTAACGGCAATGCGATCTGGTAGAGGTGTCCCTGGTCGTATTTTTTAAGTACGGGCCATTGTTGCGGCTTCCATTCCTGAGCCGCTATGATACCGGAAAGTAATGTTCCGGTTACGATCAATTTGAATTTATTCATGCGTAAAATTAAGTATATTAATTGAAAGGCTGGTTATACTATGCCTTACTAACCAGCCTTTCGGTTTTACAATCAGATTACCAGTTCGGATTCTGTGTCAGATTCGGATTATTATCTCTGGCGTTTTGCGGGATAGGCCACAAATAATGCTTGGAAGAATCGAAAGTCCTGTTTTGTCCCAGGAATTTTTCCTGCGTATAGTCTCCGATTGCAGCCTTTTCATCCTTATTAATGCCATATCCGGGTTCATTCAGAACTTTTTCTGCGGTTTTCCAGCGGAGGATATCGAAGTAACGTTTATGTTCCGCTACGAATTCATGACGTCTCTCTCCACGGATCTTTTCACGCATTTGTTCCTGGTTGCCCAGTAGTTTATCGACAGAAGGCAAACCGGCACGTGCTCTTACCTTGTTCACATTCGCGGCAATTTTTGCATTGCCCGGATCATACTCATTCAATGCTTCCGCCTGGATCAACAAGACTTCCGCATACCGGTAAAGGCTGAAGTTGGTCCATGAGTTTGCTGGCTTAGCTAATGTTTGATCGTTATATTTCAGATACATATATCCCGTAATGCCGCCTCCCTCATTGTTTATGCGTTCAGGGTTGTTAAAGGCCGGATGGGGCATATAAGGTTCATATTTACCGTTCGGACGGAGACATTCGTAACCCGGGAGGAAGAATGTCTTCTTCAGGCGTGCATCCCGGTTCTCCCATGGATTGTTCATGTCATACTCTTTCGATTCGTAGATGCTTTCACCATTCGTCATTTCGTACGAATCGACCAGCTGGCGTGTAGGGCAGAAGCTGGCCCAGCCTTGTCCGGTTATTCCTGTTCCGGCAGGCGAACAAAGGATCGGCAACATGTGAGTAATCTCGTCTTCCAGGTATTGTTTAGCCAGGATAACTTCTTTATTATTGTTATTGGCTTCTGATTTGAAGATGTAGGCAAAATCTTCTTCAAGATCATACATGTTCATATCGATCACTTTCTGGGCAGCATCGGCGGCTTCTTTCCATAGGTCGGCAGCATCCTGGTTATTATGGAATTTTTTGTAACTGGCCATATCCAGATACATGTCTGCTTTTAATGTAAGCGCGGCTGCCTTATTGATACGGCCGGTATTGGCTCCGCTGTAACTATCCGGCAGATATTCGATAGCTTTGGTTACATTTTCCAGTGCATAATCCAGGACTTCCTGTTTAGAACTTCTGGGTAGTGCTGCATTTTCTAATTCGATCGGTTTTTCTTTGATCAATGGAATATCACCGAAATGACGTGTCATTCTGTAATATTTCAATGCCAGGATAAAACGTGCTTCTCCCTCGAAACGCTGTTTTTTCGTCTCGTCGATGGTCATACCGTTCAGTTTGTCAAGATAATAGAGGATGCGGTAGATATCGCCGTAAGTCCATTCTTCTTTCAGGTAACCGGTTGCGGCGTTATGGATACCCTGGCAAATGTAACCCAGGCCACTTTCACCCCATGAATTTGTCATTAGAGAGTTATCGCTTTCACAATCTCTCCAGAAGTCGCGTTCGCCGGGTAAAAGAGGATAAAGAGCATTTATCCCTTTCTCTGCGTCTGCTTCTGTTTGCCAGAAGGTATTTTCTGAAGCCTGGGATAACGGATCTCTGTCAAGAAAATCGCTGCAGCTGCCTAATATGAGCGCTGAGGCCAACATGATATAGATACTGTATTTTTTCATATTTTATCAGAATTGAAGATTTAAACCAAATGCAAATGTTCTCGATAGCGGGTACCAGCTACCTTCCGGGTCGAAGCCGTCATAACCGGTAATGGTTCCCAGGTTCTGTCCGGATAAGTAAAGTCTGAGATATTGAATATTTACTTTCTCCAGTAGTGTTTTCGGGATCGTATAACCGATCTGTACGTTCTGAATTTTCAGGAAGTCGGCTTTACGGAGCCAGTAACTGTTGTATTGAGTATCGTTGGCTGTATTTGTCAGGGTCAGGCGTGGATAGGTTGCATCAGGATTTGACTCGCTCCAGGCATCCATATGCATTGGGCGTGCATTCTGCGACAGATAGAAAGCCCATCCCTCGTATCCGCTGATATACTTTTTGACATTTAAACGGCCATACATATTCATGGAGAAGTCGAATCCTTTGTAACCGAAACGCAAGTTGATACCGTAATTTACAGGTATTTTTCTGTTCAAAACGGTACGGTCTTCTCCATTGATTTCCTTATCTCCGTTTTGATCTTTAAATTTGATATTGCCTGGCAGTACATTACCCTGTTTAGCATGATTGGCAATATCTTCTTCGTTTTGGAACAAACCTTCGGCCTCATATCCATAAGGTAGCTGGTAACGGTCGTTCAGGTAAGTGATGGCATTTCCTTCTATCCATTTATCTGATTCTCCCATTTCCAACACTTTATTTTTTGAAAAGCTGGCATTCGCATCGATACCCCATGAAAAATCACCTCGACTGTCATCGTAACTTACCAGAAAATCCATACCCTGATTTCTCATTTTCAAAAGGTTGGAAAGAGGTGCCGATAATCCGAACTCTGTCGGGACCGGTGGTGTGTACAGGATATCGCTTCTCAGGTTGTTGAAGTAATCTACGGTTAATTTGATCTTTTGATCCAGGAAACCAAAGTCGAGTCCGACATTTGTGAATGTTGAAACTTCCCAGGAGATATCCTTATTGATTGCGACGTTATTGTATGCGCCGCCGACCAGGTTATTGTTGAAGGCATAAATCTTAGGATTGTAAGCCAGTACCTGGGCTGTCGGGTAATAACCGACCTTTTCTGCATCTCCCAGTTTACCCCAGGAAGCTCTGATCTTCAGTTCGGATAGCCAGTCGATATTTTCCATGAACGATTCACGGTTGATATTCCATCCGGCAGAAAATGATGGGAATGTACCCCAGCGATGTCCTTTTGCGAAGCGTGACGAACCATCCCCCCTGATGTTCGCTTCAAACAGGTATTTGCCCTCATAGTCATAATTCAAACGACCGAACCAGGATTGGATAGCAACATCTTTCGCATTTCCTCCATTTTGTTTATTACTGCTGCCTGTATCGAGAACGTCTATATTGTCAAAAGGCATATTGTCGCGGGAAGCCCAGAATGTTTCATATTTGTAATATTCCTGGGAATAACCAGCCAGCACTTTGAAATTGTGTTTCGAATTGATACTGAAAGCATAATCTGTCGTAAATTGTAACTGGGTACGGAAATCATAGGCATTCGTATTTTTTAGTGACGATACCATATTCTCTGTTTTTGCAATATTTCCGTCCGCATCGTACAGGTAGTATGTATTGACCCTGTCCTTGTTCGTCTGGTCGTGGGTATAGCCGGATACACTACCTTTAATATTCCAGTCTTTCAAAGGAGAATAGACAACATCGAAAATAGCCAGCATTTCTTTATGCCTTTCTTTGGAATAACCTGCTTCGTTTACTCCGGCTATCGGATTACTTGCCATGGAAGAACCGATTGCATACAGTCCGTTTGGTTCTCTGATTGCTGTAATCGGAGATATCCGGCTGGATTGGCTTTGCCAGTATTCTGTTCCTCCGTTCGGATTTTTGATATTCGTTTGCGTATATTGCATATTTAAACGGGCCGTCAGATTCTTTAATATCTGAAATTGCAGGTCCGGTTTAAAAATGAGACGGTTATAATTGTTATTCGGCAATGTTCCTTCCTGATAGTCGTTGGACACGGAAACACGGTAAGTGATTGACCTTTCCTTTCCCGACAAGGCGATATGGGTATTGTTGATAAGGGTATTTTTATTGTAAATCTCTTTATACCATTTATTGTCCGCATACTTTCCTGCTCGCAGATCCTGAATACCTTGTTCTCCAAAATAAGCGTCTTTTCCATCGTTCATCAATGCTTCGTCGTACAATCTCATATAGTCTTCCACACCTACAAAATCAAGTTTGAACTGTGGATTCTGGATACCGATATTTGTAGAGAATTCCACTACCGGACGATCGGAAGCCTTTGCTGTTTTTGTAGTAATGAGAATAACGCCATTGGCTGCACGTGATCCGTAGATGGAAGCAGACGCAGCATCTTTTAGCACGGAGATGCTTTCGATATCGTTGGGGTTCAGGGTATAAATGTTACCCGGTATTCCGTCGATCAGAATTAATACACCGGAACTGCTGCCTATAGTAGATGTACCTCGGATATTAATACTGGCTCCTGATCCAGCGGCACCACTACCTTTACTGACCATCATGCCCGGAACGGAGCTGGCCATCAATTCCTGGACATTGGTTACGGGGCGTGCTTTCAATACTTCATCTGTTTTTATCGTTCCTATGGCACCGGTCAGATTTACTTTTTTCTGTGTGCCGAAACCGACTACAATGACTTCATCCAGTGCTTGTGTATCTTCTTTCAAACTGATTTTGACCATGCTCTGGTTACCTATGCGGATTTCCTGGGGAATATAGCCGATATAGGAGATGAGTAATGTGGAATTACCAGGTATATCCAAGCTGAATTTTCCATCCATATCCGTGATTGTCCCTGTAGTGGCTCCTTTTATAGAAACATTGGCTCCAATAATAGGCTCTCCGTTTACATCTGTTACAACGCCTGTTATTTTTTTTGTGCCTTGTTGGCTGATAAGAGACGGTTTGTCCGTACCATTCTTTTTGAGTAATAAAATGTATTTATTGTCAAATTCGTAAGCAATATCCGTATCCTTGAATGCATCTTCCAGATAAGAAATGATTTTTCCTGTTTTTTTGTGAACAGTGATTGAACGTTCGGTATTTACTTCCCGGTTTCTGAATACAACCAGATAGTCAGTCTGTTTTTCTATTTGATTAATAAGTTGACCAACGGAAAGTACGTCTGTCTCCAGTTTTATGATGGTATTTTGTGCTTCAGAATTGACCGCAACCATCTGGAAAATGCAGACGAAGAGCATAACAAGTGATATTCTCATGATTCTAAAATATTCTTTAAAGTGTTTATCATGTACAATAAAGAGTGGTAACAAAGTTTTTATTTTCATATCTTTGCTAATTGTTAGGTGAATACTAATTTTAACTGCTAGTGTTTACTTGCTTCTTAACGGCGGATGGTTCCAACATCTGCCGTTATTTTTTCTAAAAGAGTTTTCCCATAGGCATACTATTTAAAAGGTTCGACATTCAATTAATTTAATGTGATGATATTGCTTTCTTCATCTTTTTGTATTTTAAATTTATGTATTTTCTGTATCATCCGGAGAATTTCGTCGATGCCGTCCCGTTGACGGAATTTACCTGTGTATTCCCATTTGAAAATAGAGGGGTCTTTGACTTCTATTTTTACATCGTAGTAGAGTTCCAGCTTTTTTAGGATGTCGATAAGAAGTTCATTCTCAAAACTATATATTCCATCTCTCCAAAGAAAATAGTCAGGATGAGGTATAGAGCTGATTTGCATTTGATTTTCTTTTATTGTCACTTTTTCATCAGGCTTAAGGATCACTCCTTTCTTCCCGGAATGTGGAAAATAGACATGTAACGATCCTTCGAGCAGGCTTGTTTGAATATCTTTTTCGCCAGGATAACTGTCTACATTGAACTTTGTACCTAAGACCTTCATTTCTACTCCCTGGGAAGATACAATAAACGGTTTTTCCGGATTCTTAGCGACATCGAAAAAGGCTTCTCCTTCCACGGTCACTCGTCTTTCTTTTCCGGAGAATAAAGCCGGGTAAGTCAATTTGGTCTGAGAGTTCAGCCAGACTTCGGTTCCGTCCTGCAAAGTTAGTCTTACACGTTGACCGGCAGGTACATAAAGGGTGTTTTCGATGTTCGCTACAGGTTGTTGCGCCTCATAATGACTGGCAGTGAGCCAATAGGTCGATAAAACGAGTAATGCGATGGCCGCAGCATAACTGGCTGCATGCAACATGGTTTTACGTATCTTTTTTGTCCGGATGATTTTGTTGAATAATATATATCCTTGCTTATTCTCCTCCTTATTGTCTGATCGGTCGGAAAGAGTCAGCAGGGCATTCATATTTTTATATTCGATGAATTGTTTTTTCAATTCACCGTCAGTCTCCACCAGTCTTAAAAGCTGCAACCTTTCTGTTGTATCGAGCTCTCCCTGGAAATATTTTATTATTTGTTCATTCATAATTTTGTCCTTATATATAGTAGACACCTGAACGAAAAAAAATCGTTAAACAAAAAATAATTTTTTTCGAAATTCTTATAAGGAAAGTAGAAACAGCAGTATCGGGAGGTAATCTTTGAGTTCGTTTCTTAGTTTTTTATAGGCAATACCTATTTGACTTCCAACGGTATTAATAGAAATATTCAGTTCCTGAGCAATCTCTTTCTGTTTTTTACCTTCAATTTTGCTCATGATGAATATTGTCCTGCATCTTTCAGGAAGGGAGTCTAATACGCGGCTAATGAGTTTTTCAATATCCTGATCGGAAAAAAGATTGTTATCGAAGGCTTCCAGTGAATCTAAATTCATTCGTAGGGAGATGGCGTATTCTTCCTGTAGTTTACTGGCTGTATCTTGTACGACAAGTTGGTGGCGCAGGTGATTCAGGCATTTATTTTTGATGGTTGTGAATAAGTAGGCTATGAGATTCATATGCATATTGAGCATTTCTTTGTTTTCCCAAAGTTCAACGAAGACATCCTGCACAATATTTTCGGCATCTTCATCCAGGATGACGTACTCTTTGGCAAAGTGTTTCATTTTTGAGAAATAAGAGAGGTAAATGTCTTCAAATCTGACATCCTCTCTTTGTTCGCCCAATACCTTTGTTTTCATTGATTGATAACTTTGTTCTAGAAGAACTACATCTAAAATATCTATTTATATGATTGATAATCAGATGTATAAATATTTGTATCATTTATAAAAAAACTTTGTATACTGTTCTTTGGATCAAATGATTTATTCCACACA